>CAKRNX010000027.1 GCA_934371475.1 uncultured Lachnospiraceae bacterium | reverse complement strand
CTCATTATATGCCTTTTCCAGTATCATCTTTTCGTTGGAAAACTTCAGCAGATGATATGCTTCATGGAATTTGTAATACCCTGAGTCGATAAAATACTCCTCTCGCTGTGGTTTGCTGTAATAGCTGTCCGCCATCATCAGATACCAGTGTACATCCTTCTCCACCGTATCTTCCGGTACGTTGAAAGTATATTGGCTCTTTCCTACGTATTTCACTATGGAAGCTTTTACTCCTGTCTCTTCCAGCACCTCTCTGGCAGCTGTCTCTTTAAATTCTTCGCCGGCCTCTACCGTTCCCTTCGGCAATACCCATCCCTCATATTTGTTTTTGTAACTCTTATAAAGAACCAGTATCTTGCCCCGAAAAATCACCACACCGCCACAGCTCGTTGCTTCAATCATTGCAATCCCTCCTGTTATGCGTTGTGTCCTCTTAGACTAGGAATAGTATAACTCTTTTTTAGAAAAGGTGCAACTGTTTAATTCGCTGTAACTTACTGCCCGTTTATTGCTGGTAATAGTAGGCATCAAAAATTGCTCGTGCAATAGGCACCGCCGTCTGGCTTCCCGTACCGCCGTCCTCCGCAATCACTGCAACGACCAGATCTGGATCATCCACATTGGAAAAACCTACAAACCAGGAATGTGTACCGGTTACGCCGTTGCTCTCATACTCTGCGGATCCGGTTTTGCCTGCCACGCTGTAGCCGTTTCCGCTCAGAGCCGCAGCTGTGCCGCTGTTTACTGTCTCTTTCATAAAACCGGTCAGGATCTCCGCTTCATCCGCACTCATCAGCTTGCCGTAGCTGGACGGTTTTGTCTCCGATACCTTTTCTCCTTCCGCGCTTTCAACGCGCTGCACCAGATACGGCTTCATCAGGATACCGCCATTAGCTACCGAAGAGGTAATCAGCGCCATATGCAGCGGAGTCACCAGCGTATCTCCCTGTCCGATGGCTGTAGTCATCTGTTCTCCGTAGGAAGTGTCCTTATTCAGCTTAAACACACTCTGGCTGTACTGAAATGTGGCCGGCAGAGAACTGTTAAACAGAAACTTTTCCGCCATTTTGCGGAACTCTGCCCCGTCAAGCCCCAGTCCGATGCTGGCAAAAGCCGTATTGCAGGAATGTGCAAAGGCCATCTGCAAATCTTCCAGTCCGTGAACTTCGCCGTTATAACACGTAATTGTCACATCTCCCTGTGAGAGTGCTCCCTCACAGTTGTAAGTGAAATTCTGATATATGCCGGGATTTTGCCTGATATACGCCAGCGCTGTCAGGATCTTAAACGTAGATCCCGGCGGATAAAGTCCCTGAGTCGCCCGGTTCAGCAACGCACTATTCGTTTCATCTGTAATCATGGCATCCCAGTCACCGGAAATCGTATTGGGATTAAAATCAGGCTTGGAAACCATTGCCAGAATTTTGCCGCTGTCCGGTTCCATCACTACCACTGCCCCATTATAGGATCCCAGTGCATAATATGCCGCCTGCTGCAAAGTGGGATTTAAGGTGACAATCACATTGTCCCCTTTCAGTTTTTCATCATTCTCTGTGCTCTTCAGCTGATTCAGCAACGAGGAATGGGATGTAAGCAGATCTCTGTTGGCATACGCTTCCAGTCCCGCACGTCCGTTGCTGGCATAGCCCACCACATGTGCAAATATATTTTCATAAGGATAATACCGGCTCTCATTCCCTTCGGAATCAACGTTGGTAGACGCCAGCACGGTCCCGTTTTCTGTAATAATTGATCCCCTGATTACATTTTCGTCTACATTATCTTTCTTGGTATTGTAGGCGTTCGTATTCAGCTCGTCCCTTTTCACGGTATTCAGATAGATCATATTTCCGACCAGCAAAAGAAACAGCGCGCACAGCACATACGTGATAATGACCAGCTCCGTATTGCGTCTGCGGTCTGTACTCTCTGTATTAGGATTCTCCGTTCCCTCCGTATCCAGCCGGATTTCTCGGACCTTGATATTGCTGGAATTCTCTGATTTTTTCTTCTTCATCTTTATCTTCCTCATCTCTTCTGAGCATATACAGCCCCTGCACAATGGCAAAAATCGCCAGTGTACTGAGCACAGAGCTTCCTCCGTAGCTCACTAACGGCAGTGTCACACCCGTAAGCGGGATCAGTTTTGTCACACCCCCGATTGTCAGGAAAATCTGCACGGCATACGTACTGCCCAGCCCCAGCGCTACCAGACGGTAAAACCGGTTTGTCAGCTTCATGGCAATATTGATAAACATGATAAAACAGCTCATGCAGACCATAATCAGACAGATGGCAAACACACCGCCCAGCTCCTCCGAGATCGCCGCAAACATACAGTCCTGTGCCACATATGGGATTGCATTGGGGGATCCCTGATACAGTCCTGTGCCCAGCCATCCTCCTGCCGCAATAGAAAAGAGAGACTGGCTGATCTGATAACCGGTATCCGCATAGTCAGCAAACGGATCTCTCCAGACAGCAACTCTTACCCGTACATGGGCAAACAGGAAATAGGCAGCCACTGCAGCCACTGCTCCGGCCAGAAGCCCCGCCAGCACCAGAAATGGATTTTTTGTTGCTGCAAACAGCATCACAAGGTACGTAATGAAAAATATGAGCGCGCTGCCAAGATCCTTTGAAACTACAAGGATCAGGACATGTACCGCCGCCAGCGCCGTGGCAATCATAATACGTTTCATATCCCTTGCCTCTGTCAGAAGCCCTGCAACAGCAAAAACAAAAATAATCTTGACGAACTCTGACGGCTGAAACGCAATGCCTCCGATATCCAGGGAAAGCTTGGCTCCGTTCGTTACCTGAGCCGCTACCAGCACAAGCCCCAGAAGTCCGATTCCGACAAACGCATAAGCCCAGCTCATCTTGGTAAGCACCATAATTTTGCGGATAATTACCGGGATGATCAGTGCAATTACTGTACCGACGATCATAATTTTGAACTGTTTCACCGCCCAGTCATAAGACAGCCGTGTAATCATAATCATCCCAATCGTCAGAAGCATACACATATTGTTAATCAGAAGCTTGGACGCTTTGGGATAAATATTCCGGAACAGCACCAGCGTAAATCCAAAATAGATTGCCTGCGCCGCATAAAAAATCAGTATTTTCACATCCATGGTTTTCAGAAACATAACCGCAAACGCCATAAAATGCATAAAAAACATAGATACATTCTGACGGATAAAAACAGCCTCCTTGGCGCGGGCTCCGGTTCTGCGAAACACTGTGTAGCTCTGAATGGTATAGATTACCATCAGTATAATAGTCAAATATCTGGCCGCCTGTGTCGCCAGATTAATCAATCCTGTCATCCGTTTACTCGACTCCCCTCTTGAAATGGCCTCTCGTTGAACCGGAAGTCTCTCCGGTCACTTTTCTGCCCGCCTGCCATTCTGCGGCACGCGCAAGAACCGCTTCTGCCTCTTTTCTGTTCTCGATTGTAAAAGAAAGACGGCAGGACGCGGGATGCAGCCCCATGACTTCTTCCCGGCAGGACAGCAGATCCAGCGGCACCGAATTATAAATGACATTCGTGCAGATGGAGCATCTGTTTTTTACAGGAAAGCCGGCACCTTTCCTGTCTCTCAGCGACCAGTTCCCCGGCGTTTTTCTGCACCCGAATGTGTTTTTGACCAGGCACTGCGCCGTCAGCATCAGCGGCAGGCGCCCGTAAATCACTATCTCACTGCCCTGACATCCTCTCTCACCCAGCTCCCGGCGGCTGCACTCCTGCGGTGCCGTATCCATGGAAATCCCCTGTTCACTCAGAAAACGTCTTGCCTCTTTATTATACGAATAAAGTCCGGCATCCGCAATCATTTCCTTCTGACCGGACAGACCGCGCAGATACTCCAGTTGTTCATTGCTGCGCAGAAGGAAGCCGTCTGCCTGATCCAGCAGCCGCAGCGGAAACGCCTCTTCAAAACCATGAACTGTCTGCGTACGCCACACACCCGGCAGCATCAGAAAACATCTGATGCCTTTTTTATGCATCCTTTTCACTGTCTGTTCAAAGCTCAAATCCGGATCTTCCTGGAACATACAGCAGTCCAGGTACACAGTATCAGCCAGCCCCGAGTCAAACACCGCATCAAGCTGTTCCATTGTCTCCACTGAAGCACTCATTCTGCTTTTGCCCGACCGCTCCTTTTTCCAAGGATCCGCTCCGGTTTCTTCCATGCACTCCGCTCTGTCACTCCCGCAGTCTCTCTTATACGGATCAAGTATTGCCCGCTCCAGCTCTGACAATGCGCTTCTTCGAAGCTCATTCAGTCCCTGCATCGGATAAAAAATCCCCTCATCCATCTCAATCTCCAGCGTTTCGAACACAAAAGGAGTATTCCCTGTCTTGGAAAGCTGGCGGCTCACCGTCTCCTGATCGATCGGACGGCTCTGCGCCTCCATGGGCAGATCTCCCTCGGCCCGCGCTGTTCTGACAGTCGTTCCATTCTCCCATTTCACTGTCAGTATAGCCGCTTTTCCCCGACCAAGAATAAATCTCCCCTTAATTTTTTCTTTTTTTTCTTTTTTGCCGTAATCTTCTTCCAGCCTGGACAGCAGATGAGTACATTTCACCCTTGAGAGTGTCCTGCCTTTCAGGCTGCCGCAGGATCCCGGCACGGATACCTCAAAAATCTTGCCCGGTGCAGCGCCCTCCCGCACCGTCACCTCTGCCGCTTCCTGTATCCCGCCTTTTTTTACCGGTATCTCCAGCACATCCCCTGGCCACAGCTGTTCTTCCGCCTTCAAACGCAGAACTTTCCCCTGCGCAGAAACGGTCTTTGCCCCTGGAGTCCCCTGATGATTCGGTCGTTCCATGGACATCATATTTTTCCCGTTATATGTCTTGTAATATCCCTGTGAAAATCCGCCCCGATTATAGAGATCCATCAGCTGCCGTTCATCCTCCGGATCAACGCGGTAATCTCGCCGTCCTGTCTTCAGATAGTAATCCAGATATTTGCGGTATATCTCTGTCACGCCGGAAGCGTACTCCGCTCTTTTCATTCTTCCCTCAATTTTGAATGAACAGACACCCGCCTCGATCAGATCCGGAAGCTGTCTGAGGGTGCAGATATCTTTCAGGCTCAGCAAATACCCCGTCCTGCTGTTTTCTGCGCCCGGAAAGCTTCTTCCCTCAAAAAATGTGTACGGAAGCCTGCATGGCTGTGCGCACCGCCCTCTGTTACCGCTCCTGCCTCCGATCATACTGCTCATCAGGCACTGACCAGAATAACTGTAGCACAGCGCCCCGTGAACAAAACATTCTATCTCAATGTCTACCCGGCGGTGAATTTCCCTGATCTCTTCCAGTGTCAGCTCCCTAGATGGCACAATACGCTCTGCTCCCAGACGTTTCAGCATCTTTGCTCCGCTGACTCCCATAATGGTCATCTGCGTGCTGGCATGAACTGGAAGAAGCGGGAAATGTTCCCGTATAAACCGAAGCACTCCAAAATCCTGCACCAGCACCGCGTCCAGCCCGTGTCGGACGAGCGGTAGAAGATACTGATACAGATCTCGCTCCAGCTCCGTCTCTTTCAGAAGAGTGTTCACAGTCAGATACAGTCTTCTGCCTCTCAAATGGCAATAATCCATCGCTTCGATCAGTTCTGTACTGTCCGGATTCTTCGCGTAGGCTCTGGCTCCGAACTTCTGCCCGCCCATATAGACAGCATCAGCCCCTGCATTTATCGCCGCTTTCAGTCCCTCCAGTGAACCTCCCGGCGCCAGAAGCTCCGTCTTTCTTTCTTTTTTTCTATCTGTATCCTGCATTCTGCCGCTCCTCAATCTATAAAAAGGCAGCTGCAAAAGGGCTTTTCTTGCAGCCGCCCGCCTGTCTCTGCATCAGATGTGAAATGACGCGCACCTCGCAGCAAGAATGCCGGGGGTATTCCTGAATTTCTCCATCCGATACTTTGTATATCTCGCATCTGATATTATTATGCCTTATTTGTATTTGAATTTTCCAGCTGTGTCTCCAGCTGCACAATCTTTTTCTGGTAATCTGATGTCTCATCCTGAAGAGAAGTAAGCTCCTTCTCTATGCTCTCCAGCCTGATCTGCGTTGAAATCAGCTCATGCTTCAGATCGTAAAGTTCCCGATCCTTCTCGGATATCTGCACCTCCAAACCGTCCGCCTGCTTCTTCGCCTTGAAATAATCATCAGCCGTATTCAGATTTAACATAATCCCCTGCATGTCCGACGGCAGTCTGTGATATCCCTCTGAAGTTTTTATTTCTGCGATTTTGCTGTTCAGATAAGAAGCCACCCGCTGAAGATACTCTTCGCTCTCATAACCGCTCAGTGTATAAATTTTTCCATCAATCAGAACTTCTGTCTTGTTTTTGGATGACATACAGATGTCCTCTCTTTCCTGCATTTGATTCTATTATAAACAAATTTGTCTGAATTACAACATTTTCTTTTTGATACAGCTTTTGTGCCGCACACGCAGGCTGCCCTCTCTAGAGCGTGTTTGAAAAAGGCTTTTTGTGAACTGCGAATTCCAGTTTGTGGGAGATTTCACCCGAATGAGGGCGGCGTAGAGGGGCTACGTCAACCGAATAAGGGCAAAATATACCGCAAAGTGGGGCTCGCAGATCGCGGAAATGGTTTTTCAAACACGCTCTAGGCCGGTCCCAGATGATGGATCGCTTTTTCCGTCAGCATCCTTCCCTTTGGAGTCCGGTTAATAAATCCATTTTTGATCAGATACGGCTCGTAAACATCTTCCAGCGTCCCCGAATCCTCTCCAATTGCAGCTGCCAGCGTATCTAATCCCACCGGCCCTCCCGCAAATTTATCACGGATGGACGTCAGGATCGTCCGGTCGAGCGCATCCAATCCAAAGCGGTCCACCTCCAGCAGATCCAGCGCCTGGCAGGCTACTTCTTTCGTGATTTCTCCATCATATTTTACTTGTGCAAAATCTCTCACACGTTTCAGGAAACGGTTGGCCAGTCTTGGCGTACCTCTTGACCGGCGTGCCAGCTCCAGTGCTCCGCCCGCATCGATTTTCACTCCCAGCATTTTTGCAGATCTGGTGATAATTGTTTTCAGCTCGTCTTCTGTATAAAATTCCAAATGATGGATTACGCCAAAACGATCCCTTAACGGCGCGGTCAGAAGTCCTGCTCTAGTTGTCGCCCCCACCAGTGTAAAATGGGGCAGATCCAGTCGGATAGAGCGTGCCGCCGCCCCCTTGCCAATCATAATATCAATGGCAAAATCTTCCATGGCCGGATACAGTACCTCTTCTACCTGACGGTTCAGACGGTGAATCTCATCCACAAACAGGACATCGCCCTCCTGCAGGTTGTTCAGCACTGCCGCCATCTCCCCCGGTTTTTCAATCGCGGGGCCTGACGTAATCTTGATATGGCTCCCCATCTCGTTGGCAATGATCCCGGCCAGAGTTGTTTTTCCCAGCCCAGGCGGACCATAAAAGAGCACATGATCCAGAGTATCTTTTCTCTGCTTGGCCGCTTCAATATAAATTTTTAATGTACTTTTTGCCTTCTCCTGACCGATGTACTCATCCAGAGTCTGTGGCCGCAGATTCGGCTCAAGACGCAGATCTTCTTCTGTCGCGTCTGTTGTGATAATTCTTTTTCCCATTTGTCTCTCCTGACTGCATCTTTTAAAGATTAGACTGCTAAAGTTTCAGAGTGAGCCCTTCTTACCTCATATTGCTTTTGCAATGGGCGCGGAAGCCTTACCTGCTTTGCTTAAATCATCTTCTTCAGAGCAGCCTTCAGTATCGCCTCTGTATCCATTGCTTCTGTAATCTCTATCTGCCTTACCGCCCTGAGCGCTTCTGAATTGGAATATCCCAGTGCCACCAGTGCCTGCACTGCCTGGCTTCTTGCCTCTTCTTCATCGGTGCTGCCATTTGCCGCCTCTGTTTTCTGGAGTTTGCGCTCAAACGCTTCTTCCAGGCTCAGCTTATCTTTCAGTTCCAGGATCAGCTTCTGGGCTGTTTTATTGCCAACTCCCGGAGCCTTAGAAATTGCCTTCACATCATCCGAGAGTACCGCAAAGCGGATATCATCGGCTGAAAGTACCGAAAGGATCCCCAGTCCCGCCTTGGGACCGATCCCGCTCACACCGATCATCAGCCTGTACACTTCCAGATCATCTTCATTCAAGAAACCAAACAGCTGCAAGGCATCCTCCCGCACGCTCAGATATGTATAAATCTTTACCTCCGTTCCAATCGCCGGCATCTCCGCCGCATCCCTGGCGGAGATAAAAATCTGATACCCTATATTTCCTACATCGAGCACCAGTCTGGTCTCACTGACCGAAATAATTTCACCTTTCAAATATGCAATCATTAAATCATGTTCTCCTGCTTTTCTGATTAGTCACCGGCATTCTCTCCTGTAAGCGGCTGCCATCCGGCAAGAATCCGTTCCTGATGCCAGAGCTGCTCCTCCACCGTTACCTGATATCCGCCGCCATTCTCCGTATGCCACTGATAATACTCCCGCTGCGGTCTGGCAAACCGCTCCATCACACTCATAATCGTCCCGCCATGCACCACCATGCCGGCGCCTTCATATCCATTCTGCAGCAGCAGATCCACCTTCTCTTCAAATGCACGGCAGCTACGCCGTGTAAATACCTCTCTGCTCTCACCGCCCGGAAAAGGAAGCATTCCGCCGCTGTCAATCCACGCCTGATATTCCGGACAGTCAGCCAGCTCCAAATAGTTTTTATTTTCAAATAATCCAAAATCACATTCCCTGAAATCCGGAACAATCTCCGGCTCTGCCGCCGCAATGATTTTTGCCGTCTGGAGGCACCGTCTCAGAGGACTTGACAGCCAGATCTGCGCGTGCGGATACTGTCGGTTCTCCAGTTCCCCTATCCCTTCCCGGCACAGAGGCTCATCCGTCGTTCCGATATACCGCTTTTTCTGATTGCCTTCCGTCCTGCCATGGCGTATCAGATAGATCTGTAATGTTCTCTTTTCCATCAGCTACTCCATTTCTCTCTTTTTCAAAATCATTCCAAGACCGCAGACCACACGGTGAACTTCCTGCGCATACGCTGCCAGCTCTGTACAAACCCGCCCTGTGGTCTCTCTCCATAGCCTGTCGAACTTGTCTACCGGCACAATCCCGTATCCCAGCTCATTGCTGACTACAACCAGATTGGGATTGTTCTCTATGATCTCTTTCGCCAGTATACATCCTTCCAGCGTCTTATCCTGCTGCAGCCTTCGCCGCACATACTCGTGAAAATGAAATATCCCCTTTGCCACAGCCATATCTTCCATATTGCAGACTGCACCGTCCACAAACGCTTCCCGGTCACAGCCGACCAGCTTCACCGCATAATCAAGTTTACCCTGATACGCGCCTCCAATAATCAGTATCATGTCTTCTCCTCGCCCCTCGTCCGTTTCTCTTTTATCCTCTCATACAGGCACTCACCAGCACAATGCCAAACGCCATCACAAGCTCTGCCACCTGCACAAAGCATCCGGCCAGATCTCCTGTGATGCCTCCAAATTTGTGATAAGACATATGCCGATACCAGACAAATGCCAGCAGCCCAAGCAGAGCTGCTGCCGATCCCAGCACCGGGCTGATCCAGAGCATAACAGCCGCTGTCACTGCCAGATAAACAATCATCACATACGCAACTCTCCGGTTAGCCGACGCATCCGCAAACGTGTACAGAAGCCCTGTATTTCTGGCTTTTTTCAGGGAAACCAATCCCAGACCGGAAAATGCACGGCTCAGCACAAACCCACAGCACAGCACCCGCAGCTGTTCCAAGGTGATCTCTGAATACACACCAAAAGCCAGCACAAAATAACAGATACCAATAATAATGGCAAACGCTCCCGCATGGCTGTCTTTTAAAATCTGCAATTTTTCCTCCTGCGATTTATAGGAACTTAATGCATCTGCTGTATCCAGCAGACCGTCCAGATGGATCCCTCCGGTCACAGCCACAGGTATCAGGATCAGCACCGCCGTACGCAAATTTACGCCCAGTGCCAGTCTGCCTGCCAGATAAAACCAGCCGCACATCAGCCCACCCATCACCAGCCCAATCAGCGGAAAAAAGCAGATGCAGTATTTCATGTTCTTTTTCGTCCACTCAATTCTTGGCATGGGAATTTTGGAATACATGGAAAATGCCACTACAAATCCCTGCAAAAACTCTTTCATACTCACTTTCTCCCTTTCAGCAGCACCGGTATCCCGTACACAACCTCCACCACTTCATCCGCAATCGAAGCCATGTAACAGTTTATCTCTCCCAGAAGCGTCCTGTATTTTTCTGTCTCCTTATCGTAACATATCCCATCTGAAAACACTTCATTCGTCACCACTACCAGATTATCACACTGTTCCAGCAGTCTGTCAATTCCCCGACATATGAACTTTCCCGCCTGTTCTCCGCTTCCCGACGGATCAAACATCTCATTTGCTGTCAGATTGGACATACACTCCAGCAGTACGTTCGTTTGCATTTTCTCCGCCACTGTGTGCTCCAGCCGAAGATGTTCCAGATCCAGGTAGCATTCCACCGTATCAAACCCCTTCCCCCGGCGCATTTCCCGATGGCGGCGCACTCTTTTCCGACTCTCCTCGTCAAAGCACATCATAGTTGCAATATAGATCCTGTCAGCACTGCCAAATTCCAGGATCCTGTTTTCCGCATAGGCAGACTTACCGCTGCCGCTCCCTCCGCTTACCACTGTAAACACACCATTCCCTCCCCTCTGCTACTTTTTATTACACTGCTCAGAGTGTGTTTGAAAAAGGCTTTTCGTAAATTGAGATCTGCATAATTTTTCAAACACATTCTAACCGTTAGTGCTCTCATATTCCCGAAAGGTACTGCGCTGTGGCCTGTGCATCCTGCCTGATAAAGCCTCTTGTGTTATGGAACATCAGATATGAAGTAATTTCCACTGCTATTTTCCATAACACAAAAGGCCTGTCCAGACTGTTTCCAGTCAGACAGGCCACTGGTACTTATGCCAGATATGCAGTATAGTGCATATCGTCAGCAGTCAGATTTTCCAGAACTTTCAGATACTCTGCTGCTTCCTTGCGGCATCCTTCCAGATCATGATCCAGATAGTTTCCGCACTCTTCTTCTTTAGCTCCCGGGATTTCCCCCTGGAAATCTTTGATAAAACGGAAAGACTCTCTGATACAGTCCAGAACCTGCTGGTTGGTCAGTCCTCTCGTCAGGAAGTAAGCGCCTGTACGACATCCCATCGGTCCTACATAGATGATGCCATCTTTGTATTCGCTGTTGCGGGCATATGTGGCAAACAGATGCTCGATCGTGTGGCTGACACCTGTGGTCAGATAATCGCCATGATTCGGCTCCTTAATACGGACATCCCATGTCATTACATCATCATCCTGTCTTGACAGGTACACACCTCTCTTTAACTTTGTGTGGTCAATACTGAAACTCGGAATTCTCTGCATAGTTTTTCTCCTTACATAAAAATGTGAAATATTTATTTGGTAACTGCCCGAACCTCGCAGAAACCGCCCCGCATACAAGCGATATCCGCAGGTCTCCTATATGATTAATTATTGTTGCCTGCAGGAACAACGCGGTATTTCGACCGCCGCCGGTTTCCGTAATCCGTGCAGATACTGCTCTTTCCTCTTATTGATTAATTACCTGTCAGCTTAATCAGAACCTTGATATTCTCCGGACCATGCTGAATCAGATACTCGAATCCGTCCTCTACCAGTGTGTCCAGCGTCACTTCTCTGGTCACCAGCTCGTCTGCATTAATCTTTCCGTCACGGATATACTCCAGCGCAGTCGCAATCTCATTCACATGCGCCTGGCTCGTATACAGCACCCGCTCAGCCTCCTGCAGCGTATTCATATCGATTACCGGCTTCTTTCCAAAAACCCCCATCACCATGATCTTTGCGCCCGGCTTGCTGATCCGGATCGCCTGATCCAGCGTCTTTTCCGCACCGATACACTCATATACTACGTCTGCCAGCTTTCCATCGGTCCACTTAGCCACATACTGTTCCAGATCCGTCACAGAAGAATCGATATAGGTACCGCCATATTTCTCAATCAGATCTTTGCGGTAATCACCGATACCTGATACAAGAATCCGTCCGGCTCCGGCATACTTTGCACCGAAAAATGCAGACAGACCGATGATCCCCGGCCCGATTACCACTACATCCTTACCCTTCATGTCTCCCAGAAGATTTGTTGCGTGAATACCGCAGGCCAGAGGCTCTGCCACTGCCGCCTGCCGCTGTGTGACTCCTTCCGGAATTGCAAACAGTTTGGATGCTTCCACTACCACATAATCAGCAAAAGCACCATCGTCTCCCACTCCCAGGAACCCCAGCTTCTGACAAATATTATAACGTCCGCTTCTGCACGCCTCGCATTTTCCGCAGGTGAGACTGCCGTTAGCTGTCACGCGATCACCGGGCTTCCACCCAGTCACGCCTTCGCCCACCTCAACAATCTCACCGGAAAATTCATGTCCAATAATCAGCGGAGCCACCCGTCCCGTCAGACGATGCGGCTTTTTCACCGGAATAAAATTGGGGCCTTCATACTCATGCCGGTCTGTCCCGCAGATCCCTGCCCAGTCAACCCGGATTTTTACCTGACCTGCCTTGGGTGACGGCTCTGCCTTTTCCTCTATTCTAACATCCTTGTATCCATGCCATACTGCTGCTCTCATTGTCTCATCCTCTTTTTGTCTACTGCCCCAGGTATGCCTGCATCAGCTTTTCATCAGCCAGCAATTCCTGTCCGGTTCCTTCTGTCACTACATTGCCTACATTCATCAGATATGCCCGATCACACAGTTTCAGAGCTTTTCTCGCATTCTGCTCAATCAGAAGAATCGTTGTGCCTGTGGAGTTAACTTCTCTCAGTATCTCCATGATCTGATTTACAATAATCGGTGCCAGTCCCAGGCTGGGCTCATCCAACATAAGCAGCTTGGGCCGTGCCATCATACCCCTGGCAATGGCAAGCATCTGCTGTTCTCCTCCGGAAAGCAGGCCGCCGTACTGGTTTTCCCGCTCCTTCAGTCTGGGGAATAATGTATATACTCTCTCCAGATCTGCTTTGATGCCCGCCGTATCTTTTCTCAGGCTGCATCCGACCCGCAGGTTATCCAGCACTGACAGTTTATAGAAAATCTGTCTCCCCTCCGGAACAATCACCATACCGCTCTCCACCACATGGTAAGGCTTGGAAGGAAGCGGCTTTCCTGCAAAAGTAATACTTCCTTTTACCGGTTTCTTTTCACTGGATAAACATTTGAGCAGTGTGGACTTTCCTGCGCCGTTGGCACCAAGAACAGCTACAATTTCGCCCTCTTTCACTTCCAGTGAAATATCATGCAGTGCATGAATTCCGCCATACGCTGCTGACAAATGCTCTACTTTCAGCAATACTTCAGCCATTATTCGTCTCCTCCCAGATATGCCGCGATTACCTCGGGATTTTTCTTAATCTCATCCACCGTACCTACCGCAAGCGATTTTCCAAAATTCAATACCGTACACGCATCGCACAGGTTGGTAACCACATCCATATGATGCTCAATCATCAAGATCGTGATCGGGAATTTCTTTTTCAGATCGAAAATAAAATCTACCAGTTCCAGAGATTCATCCGCATTCATACCCGCCGCCGGCTCATCCAGCAGGAGGAGCTTGGGATCTGTCGCCATAGCCCTGGCAATCTCCAGCTTACGCTGATGACCGTAAGGAAGACCGCTGGCCAGCTCATCTGCTTTATCCGCCAGTCCCACGATCTCCAGGAAGCTCATCGCCTTTTCTTCCGTCTCTCTGGTAACTTTACGGTAACGGGAACTGCGGAACAGCGCATCCCCCAGATGATATCTGGAATGCATGTTGCAGGCAATCACTACATTTGTTTTCACAGAAAGATTGCCGAACAGACGGATGTTCTGGAATGTTCTGGCAATTCCCAGTTCAGCTGCCCGATGTGGCTCCACTCTCGTAATATTTTTGCCATCGAAAAAGATCTCTCCGCCGTCTGCCCGGTAGATCCCTGTGATTGTATTAAAAATCGTGGTCTTTCCGGCTCCGTTGGGGCCGATCAGACCGTAAATCATCCCCGGCTCTACCTTCAGGCTGAAATTATCGATCGCCCGGACGCCGCCAAATCTTTTCTCCACATTTCGCATTTCAAGAATTGGTTCACTCATGATTTCTTACCCTCCGATGCTTTCGATGTTCCAATATTTCTGATCCTGGCAATCAGACGCTTCAGGCTGAACTCTCTGTATCCATAAAGTCCATTGGGACGCAGCAAAATTACCAGCACAACAGCGATGCCATAAAACAGCATACGGTACTCGGACAGATTTCGGAAAATCTCCGGCAGAATCTGTACGATAATCGTACCCAGCACACTTCCGGTCAGACTGCCCAGACCGCCCAGTACGGTTGTAATTACCAGCTCGCTGCTCTTTCCCAAGTTAAACAGTGTCGGCGTAATAAAGCGCAGATAATGTGCGTACAGACCGCCGGCCCATCCGGCATAAATTGCGCTGAACACAAATGACATCTTCTTATATCTAACCACATTAATACCGTTGGCAGCTGCGGCAACCTCATTCTCACGGATAGCAGACAGGGCCTGTCCATATCTGGAATGAATAAAGTTCCATGCAATGACAAAAGCCAGCACCGTGCAGACCACGGCCACTACGCCTGTCGTTTTGTACGGAATATTGGAATAACCATTGGCACCACCGGTAATATTTTTCGTATAGTTAAACAGCACTCTGACACATTCGCCAAAGCCCAGACAGCTGATCAGGAAATAATCGCCTCTCAGCCGGATGGTCAGACTTCCCAGTATGTAGGCAACCACACCGGCCACTACTGCGCCAATGAGGATGGAAAATACAAACGGAATCTGAAACTGAACGCTGCAGATTGCCGCTGTATAGGCACCAATCGACATAAATCCCGCATTTCCAAACGAAAACAGACGGGTAAAACCGGTCAGCACTGACATACCCAGAACAGCAATCATATTCACACAGCAGATAACAAGTACACCTTCCTGAAATGAATTCAACATACCATTCTCCTCCTAAGCCTTTTCCTGAACGTCCACACCGAACAGACCGCTGGGACGGATCAGCAATATAATAATCAGAAGACAGAATGATATCAGATCTCTCAGTCCGGAACTGATATATCCTGAAACAACTGTCTCAATCAGACCGAGCAATACAGCACCGACAATAGCTCCCGGTACGCTGCCGAGGCCGCCGATTACAGATGCAATAAACGCTTTCAAGCCTACATTACCCATTGTGGGATAAATATTGTATTTCATACCGTACATGATGCCTGCAAGACCAGCCAGAGCTCCGGCCAGCATAAACACAACAGCAATCACGCGGTCAATTTTGATCCCCAGCAGTCCGGCTGTGCGGCTGCTGCAGGCAACGGCCCGTACATGCAGGCCAAATTTCGTTTTGTTAATAATCAGAAGTAAAATCACCAGAGCGATGATGGCCAAAGCCAGGCAGAGCATATCTGTGGTTCCCACATAAACACCATCCAGATTGATCGTTCCCACAGAAAATACCTTTGGAAGCTGTTTGAACTTGGAACCCCAGACTACGTTGGCCAGGTTCTGATATGTGGTAGACAAACCCATGGCGGCAATCATCAGAAACATATTCGGTGATCCGTTATTCCGGATCTTGCGGTAGGCAATCTTCTCATTCAGAAAACTGATCGCAGCCGCTCCTCCAATTCCGATAATACAGGACAGCCAGAACGGCATCTTGTCCACAGTTGTCGCCATAAAACACACATATGCTCCCAGCATACAGACTTCACCGTGCGCCCAGTTGGAGAAATCCAGTAAACTGTAAACCAGAGCATAACCGGAAGCAATCAACGCGTAGATACTTCCGATTGAAATCCCGGTAATAATCTGCTGCAACAAAATCTTCATCTTCCAAGTCTCCTCACACTGTACTTTCATATACGCGCAAAAAGAAACACGCAGCGCGGGTTTCTTATTGCCGTTTCAAAACCGGAAGTCTCTGTCATCCCGACTGTCGTCTGGGCACAACGTAAGACCCCCGGTTTTACTATTCTGTTTAACCGTCTTTTATGCCTCCGGTTCGTAGATACCTACATACTGCACTTCATTGTCTTTCACAGTGAAGATAGCAGCATCACGGCTCGGATTATGGTTGGTCGGATCAATGCTCATATGACCCAGCAGTCCATCAAAACTATCGGTATTTTCCAGCACGTCACGAATTGCTTTGGGATCATCACTGCCAGCCTGCTCGATTGCCTGCTTAATCCACATTACACCGTCATTTCCATACAGGCACTCTGTTTCCAGCGCCACATTGTATTCTGCACTGTAAATTTCACCATAAGCTGCTGCCTCCGGCAGATTAAATCCAGGTCTGGACACATAATAGCAGCCCTCCAGCGCTCCGTTGGAAAGCTCGATCAGCTCAGTGGTATCCCATCCGTCAGCGCCGAAGAATACACTGGTGATACCAAGCTCACGGGCCTGCTGTGCAATCAGGCATACATTCTCATAGTTCCAGGGAATGAACACTACATCCGGCTGAGAAGCTGCAATTTTGGTCAGCTGTGCACGGAAATCATTGTCTCCGTTCTGGGCTTCCTCAGAATCAACCAGCTCACCGCCCAGATTTGTGAAAGTCTCAACCATGTAGTTGCCTACGCTGGTGCTGTAACTGTCGGTGATATCCTCGATAATCGCACAGGTTTTCAGTCCCAGCTCGGTGTAAGCGTAAGAACCTGCCAGATATCCCATATAGGAATCAATAAAGCACAGTCGGAATGAGTAGGGATGGAGTTCGCCGTTCGCATCAACTGTTACCAGCTCATTAGATGCTGCTGTGGCAATAACCGGAACTTCCAGTTCGTCTGCAACAGCTGCAATCGCGATGTTACAGCTGGAGAAGTTGGTACCTACAACTGCACATACGCCTTCTTCCTCTACCAGTTTTTTGTATGCTGTTACAGAATCATCTGGAGCACCTTTGCCGTCCAGACCGATAATCTGCACTTCTCTCCCAAGGATGCCTCCGTCTTCATTGATCTGCTTTGCAGTCAGCTTCATGCCGTTCAGTCCGGCCTGCCCCCACAGAGCAGTATCGCCGGAAAGGGCTCCCACATAACCAATCTTAATAGGGTTTGAAGTATCCAGTTCTGCCATAGCGGTCATTCCCATGCAGAGACTCAGTCCTACGGCTGCAGTTAATGCTGTTAAAGTTTTTTTCTTCATTCAGAAAATCCTCCTTTTCCTACCTGTGTAGTATGTTTAGTATGAATTATAATTTAGTTTAACACGAATGTCAATTATTTTTTCATTATACAATAAAGATGTCCCTCTGTACATATTTTTTGACATTTTTTTCTGTAATTTCCTATTTTTATGTTACTGTTTTCCTAATTTCGAAACTTTTTCTGTTTCAGCACTTTGTCACCTGACAATATATAACATAAAAACCCCCTGCACGCTGTACAGGGGGCAAGAATACTTCCATCTTCTTGGCTCATTAATACTGCCATTTTTTGAAAAATACGTGATCACCCAGCTGCCTATAAGGCGAAGACAGCTTCAGACGGTTATACGCCGGCTTTGTCATAAAGAACAGATAGTTCTTCATATTCAGCGCCTTATCATTTACCATAACCGTATAACTGTTGGCCTTGTACTTGCTCAACACTTCCGCCGCTGCTTTTTTGCAGCTCTCAGTGATCAGACCCTGATTTTTCAGGGCGCGGGTCAGTGCCCCGTCAAAAGTCGGTGAGAACTGCACAGTCTGATAAACCACTTCTTTCAGCTTTGACGGGAACGCAGAACTCCTCATTCTGTTGGTAATCACCATTCCGACAGCAAGTTGCCCGTAATAGGGCTGATTGCCCGCCTCACAATAGATAATCGCAGACAGAAGCACTTCATCGCTTACCACAGGATCCGTATAGTATGTACTCTGCACCTTTACGCTGGGTGTATCTGTCTTGGTTGTACTGCCTTTTCCGTCTTTATCAAAATAATATGTCACACCTTTGACTTTTTTGCTGGTATTGACCAACTTTTTGCCGGTCGATTTATCAAAATAATAGTATGTGCCGCTCAGCTTGTGAAGCCCTTTTATCGGATGACCATCTTTTCCTACATACCGGCTGCCCACCCATTTGCTCTTGGTGATTTTGCCGTCCGCATCAATGAAATAATTATTTATCCACAGTTTGCTTCCCAGCACTCCGTTAGAACTGAAGTAATACTTTTCGCCGCTAATCGTCACAAAAGCTTTTCGCACCATGCGTCCCGTTTTTTTGGAAAAATAGTATGTCTTGCCCTTGAGCTGAGACTTTCCGGTCAGCATGACGCCTCCACTGTTAAATCCATAATAATAGGATCCGATCTTCACCAGACAGTTCCTGTATATCTTACCGTTTTTGGATGCAAAATACTTTTTCCCGCCTGAAATAATCCACTTTGATTTCAGCAGCACACCTTTCGATGAAATAAAATATTTTTTGCTGCCCACAGTCAGCCATCCCTTATAATACTTTCCGTTCTGTTTGTAACAGTACGTAGTTGAGCCAACCTTTACAAACCCGACTTTCTGTTCATCAAACCACTGACTGGACAGTTTCTTTCCATTTTTGTTGTAGTAAGAATATGTACCATCTGAATTCTGTTCCCATGATGCATCGGCTTTCACCGGTGCTAAGAATAGAAAAGCCAAAAATAAAAGTAATGCTGTCACATATGTTTTTCGTTTCATGCTTCCTCCCACCGCCCTGACAGGGACAGTAAATTCTGTCTCTTAGAATTTACCTTCTCCATCTTTTACAGAAAAGCTTTCGCTGCGCTGCCATGCAAAATTCCTGTGCAGCAGCCTCTGACACTCTTTTCTGTCGGGCATACCCTCTTGTTTGTTACAAATATATTACAATCTTTTGACATTATATCTCAAATCTGTCTCCTTGTCAATGAAACTGCCGCTATTTCAGGCAACCGCATCCCTGCAAATGCTCTATCTCTTTACATCAGATGTGAGGTGAGACTCCCTCCTCTGCAATTATGCCGGGGCATTCTTGATTTTACCGTCGTGAGTCTTCCTGTATCTGATATGCCAGCGGAAACTTACCGCTCCGCCGGCAGTCAGAATTTTCTCAGATCATTCTCAGATAATAATACAGATTAACCCGCCGTTTGATTCATTCACCACCCGTTTCATTGTATCCTGTAGTTTACTTCGACTCTCCTCTCCGATCTGTGCCAGTTTGGCATGTATCCCGTCCATCACCAGCTGTTCTACCGTTTTTCCAAAAATAGTGGTCTGCCAGATGCTTCCATTTTCTTTCTGTGACGCTTTAATATATTGTATCAGATCCTCTGCCTGTGCTTCCGTTCCCACAATCGGCGCGATTTCTGTCTCAATATCTGCCCGTATCAGATGTACGGAAGGACTGCTGGCCCTGATCCTGACTCCGTATTTATTGCCCTGACGGATTACCTGCGGTTCTTCCAGTGTAATCTCCTCCCGATCCGGTTTCATAATACCGTAACCGCTAAGACGGACAGACTGAACTGCCTCTCCCACACTTTCATATTCTTTTTTATTTCCTGACAGCTCTTTCAGCATGGAAATAAGCTGATATTCGCCCTTAATGTCAATACCGGTAATCTCGCTAAGTACCTCATAATAATAGCGTTCTTCCGGTTCAAGTGACACTTCCGCCAGCCCCTGCGCATAATTAATTTTTTCCAGCTTTGTTTTTTTTATAAAAGGCTTTTCAATCGATACCAGCTCCTGGGTAACATCTCTCACCGCATGGACCTGTTCCATAATGCGATGAACCTCTTCCAGGAGTTCCTGTTTCATCCAATGATCATTGCTCAGCATCTCCATCCACCTTGGCACAAAAAATTCCAGCCGCACCAGTGGGAATTCATAGAGCAGTTTTTCAAAAATGTGACGC
>CAKRNX010000026.1 GCA_934371475.1 uncultured Lachnospiraceae bacterium | reverse complement strand
CTCACACCCGGCGTAGAATATCTGGTCTTTGCAACCCACGGATATACTTTTTTACCCGGCAGGTGACCGCCCTCGCCCGGTTTTGCACCCTGTGCCATCTTGATCTGAATCTCCTGTGCATTTACAAGATAGCGTGAAGTAACGCCGAAACGTCCGGAAGCTACCTGTTTGATCGCCGAGCATTTATTCAGTCCGTCCGGTCCTACGGTAAAACGCTCGATTGCCTCACCGCCCTCACCGGTATTGGATTTTCCGTGGAGCATGTTCATGGCAATGGCCATTGTCTCATGCGCCTCCTGAGAGATAGAGCCGTATGACATGGCTCCGGTCTTGAACCGGCGCACGATAGAGTCCACGCTCTCCACCTCATCAATCGGCACTCCTTCCTTCGGGAAGCAGAAATCCATAGTGCTGCGGATATATCCGCTCTGCTCGCGGTCTACCAACGCCGTATACTCCTTGAACATATCATAATCGCCGCGCTTTGTAGACTCTTGCAGCATATGGATCGTCTGCGGATTGTAGCGGTGCTTTTCTCCCTGACTGCGCTCTTTGTGACGTCCGACGCTGTCGAGTGTCAGGTCTTCCTGCAGCCCCATCGGATCAAAGGCCTTTCTGTGGCGGTAATCCACATCATCCTGAATATCTTTCAGCGTAATACCGCCGATCCGGCTGACTGTATTTGTAAAATATTTATCAATGACATCATTACTGATGCCAATCGCCTCAAAAATCTGTGAACCCATATATGACTGGATCGTAGAAATACCCATCTTGGAGGCAATCTTGACAATGCCATCCACAACTGCTCTGTTATAATCATCTACAGCCGCATAATAATCTTTCTCCAGCATATTGCTGTCGATCAGCTGATGAATGGTGTCCAGGGCCAGATATGGATTGACTGCGCTTGCGCCGTATCCCAGCAGCGTAGCAAAATGATGTACTTCTCTGGGTTCTCCTGACTCCAGAATTACTGAGATTGATGTTCTCTTTTTCGTCCGTACCAGGTGCTGATGAACTGCAGATACCGCCAGCAGAGACGGGATCGGCGCTTGGAACTCATCCACACCTTTATCGGTCAGGATCAGCAGGTTTGCGCCTTCTCTGTATGCACGGTCCACATCCAGGCAGACACGGTCCAGCGCTTTGTCAAGGCTTGTGTTCCGATAATAGGTAATCGGGATATCGGCCACTTTGTATCCTTCAATCTGCATATTTCTCAGCTTGAGCATATCTGTATTGGTCAGGATCGGATTTTCAATCTTGATCACATTGCAGTTTTCCGGCTTGTCTTCCAGCAGGTTTCCTTCTTTTCCGGTATATACGGTCTTGGAAGTCACCACCTTCTCACGGATCGCATCGATTGGCGGATTCGTTACCTGCGCAAACAGCTGTTTGAAATAGTTGAACAGAGGCTGATGCGTGTCGGACAGCACTGCCAGCGGCGTATCAATACCCATGGCGCTGATGCCTTCTGCTCCGTTCGTAGCCATAGCCAGGATGGAGTTGCGGTAATCCTCATAGGTATAGCCGAATGTCTTCATTAGACGCATTCTCTGTTCTGTGGTGTAGGTCTCCACCTTTTTGTTCGGGATCCGGATATCTTTCAGACGTACCATGTACTGATCCAGCCATTCGCCGTAAGGCTGACGTCCAGCATACTGCTCTTTCAGCTCATCATCATTGAGGATCTCTCCCTTGATGGTATCGATCAGCAGCATCTTACCGGGATGGAGACGCTCTTTGAGAACTACTTTTGCAGAGTCAATATCCAGCACACCGACCTCGGAAGAAAGAATCACGTAACCATCGTCTGTCACATAGTAACGGGAAGGTCTCAGACCGTTTCGGTCAAGTACCGCTCCCATGATATCTCCATCTGTGAACAGGATGGACGCCGGACCATCCCACGGCTCCATCATTGTGGCATAATACTGATAAAAATCTCTCTTTTTCTGAGACATTACATCGTTGTTGGCCCATGGCTCCGGGATCGTGATCATGACTGCCAGCGGCAGATCCATGCCGCTCATCGTCAGAAATTCCAGCGTGTTATCCAGCATTGCGGAGTCAGATCCTTCTGCGTTGATTACCGGCAGGATCTTGTGCAGCTCTCCCTTGAAATAATGGGAAGCCATGTTTTCTTCTCTGGCCAGCATCTTGTCCGCATTGCCGCGGATTGTATTGATCTCACCGTTATGTACAAGCATACGGTAGGGATGCGCTCTCTCCCAGCTTGGGTTCGTGTTGGTACTGAAGCGGGAATGAACAAGTGCGATTGCTGAATCGTAGTCCGGATCCTGCAGATCATGGAAGAATGTCCGCAGCTGCTTTACCAGGAACATACCTTTGTAGATAATAGTCCGGCTGGAAAGCGATACCACATATGTGTTTTCACTTGACTGTTCGAAGCAACGGCGCACAACATACAGACGACGGTCAAAGGGAAGACCCTTTTCCAGATCTGCCGGTTTTTCGATAAATCCCTGCATAATACAGGGCATTTTCTCCAGCGCTTTGTGTCCCAGAACACCCGGTTCTGTCGGAACTTCTCTCCATCCCAGGAACCTCAGTCCCTCTTTCTTTACAATGCTCTCAAAAGTTTTTTTGGCCTGATTTTTCTTGAACACATCCTGCGGGAAGAAAAACATGCCAATGCCGTACTCTCTCTCTCCACCCAGTTCAATTCTCTGTTCCTTACAGACTCTGGAAAAAAATCTGTGTGAAATCTGAAGCAGAATACCTACGCCATCGCCTGTCTTTCCTTCTGCATCTTTACCTGCACGATGCTCCAGATTTTCTACGATGCTCAGTGCGTTCTCCACAGTTTTGTGGGTCTTCACACCCTTCACATTTACGACCGCTCCGATACCGCAGTTATCATGTTCAAATTCTGGTCTGTACAATCCTGTATAATGATTGGCAGATTGTGTCTTTTCTGTACTCATACGCCTGTTTCCTTTCCCTGATTTTTGTTGCTCTCTGCTGTTTAACAGTTCAACGCAGCAAAGCCTCTCCCCAAAAAAATAATACGCATCCGGCCGGAGGCTTTATATTTCACAGAATGCGATTTTCTGTGAAATACAAAAGCCCGGTGACAGACCCTGCCTCTCTGCGAGATCTGTACCGGACTCCTTTGTCCTATCACTTAATAAAATTTATTTTTTTCGTGTTTTCTGTTTACTTATATCACAGTTTTTTCATCTTTGCAAGCCTGATCTGAAAAAACTTAAAACTTGTCACGTTCTGCCAGCAGATCCAATTTATCTTTGTGCGTGTTCTCCAGAGCGTTTTTCTTCTCAGATTTCTTTTTGATGACCACAATCTGACCTTTTGCTTTCGTGGGACCCTGCATGGTTCCGGCTCCGCCCACACAGCCACCGGGACAGGCCATTCCTTCCAACAGGTATCCGTTATATTTTCCCTTCTGGGCATCGCTCAGCAGCTGCCGGCATTCCCTGAGGCCTTCCGCACCTGCTATCTGCATCGTCCGGTCAGGTGCCAGTTCTTTAATACAATTTACTACGGCTGCTGCCACTCCACCGCTAACCGCAAAACCTCTTCCATCTGCACTGGCATCTGAGAGCGTTCCATCTGCCGGAATCTTGTTGAAGTCCACGCCTTTTGCCGTGAACATTCCCACTACCTCCTCAAAAGTCAGCACAAAATCCACATCACTGCGGATCTCTTTCCGGCTGGCTTCCAGCTTTTTGGCCGCACAAGGTCCAATAAACACAACTTTACATCCCGGATGCTCTTTTTTGATCAGACGTCCGGTCAGTACCATCGGCGTCAGCGCCATGGAG
This sequence comes from uncultured Lachnospiraceae bacterium, assembly GCA_934371475.1. GTDB lineage: Bacteria > Bacillota > Clostridia > Lachnospirales > Lachnospiraceae > Merdiplasma. The sequence goes on along the minus strand of CAKRNX010000026.1, from coordinate 16,768 downwards.
ATATTGTCCGCCAGATCCGGAAACATTTTGCGTGCCATAGAAGCCCATGCCGGACAGCAGGAAGTAGCCATGAACGGGCGTTTTTCAGGCACCTCATCCAGGAAATCCTGTGCCTCCTGAATCGTACACAGATCAGCTCCTACTGCTACCTCCACAATGTCGGCAAATCCCAGCTCTTTCATCGCTTCTCGCAGACGGTTCGATGTCAGTTCTTTTCCAAACTGACCCACGAATGCGGGAGCCACTGCCGCATATACTGGAATACCGCTCTTGATCGCATGGATCACCTGAAAAATCTGACCTTTATCCGCAATCGCTCCAAACGGACAGTTCACCATACACATACCGCAGGAGACGCATTTGTCGTAATCGATCTCTGCACGTCCCAGTGAATCACTGCCGATGGCATCCACACCGCAGGCATTTGCGCACGGACGCTCCATCTTCATAATCGCATGATACGGACAGGCATTTTCACATTTTCCGCACTTAATACATTTGCTCTCATCAATCCGGGAACGTCCGTTTATGATAGAAATTGCTCCTCTTGGACAGACTTCACTGCACGGGTGTGCCAGACATCCCTGACAGGCATCAGTCACTCTCATCTCCTGATCCGGACAGGAATGACAGGCGAACTTAATAATATTTACCAGAGGCGGATCATAATATTTCTCCGCAATTGCGCTCTCCTCAATTCCATTGGAGACAGGCGCATGCTCTGTCATATTCCGCAGGGGAAGCCCGATGGCCAGGCGCAGACGCTCCTCTACAATCGCACGTTCCAGGAACACACTCTCCCGGTAAGTTGCCACTTCTCCCGGAATAATCCTGTAGGGCAGATCAATGATTCTGGAATAATCTCCACCCTCAAATGCCATCCGCGCTACCTCGGTAAAAACTTTCTGACGCAGTTCAACTACGCTGGTATAGACACCTCGAAAACTCATAGACTCTCTCCTCTACTGTGTAGTTTATATCCTGCTGCAGCAGTCCGCATCTGCCGCGCGGTAATTCAAGAATGCAAAAGAAGATTCTGGCACAGAAAAATATTTCTCTGAGAGCTACACCGTCTATATTCCGTTTCTGTCGACACAAAGCCATTGTCCTCCAGATATAAGAATGCCCCAGCATTCCTGCTGCAAGGTGCATGTCATACATCTGCATGACACATTTCTCCTGCGCACTGCTACCTTTACACTTCGCTCTACGAAGGCTTCCGGTATAAAAAATTATCGTAATTTCTCATACCACAAGGAAAAGCTGTCCCAGATCCGCACTCTGAAGACAGCCATTCTTTTGCATACCATGATTTTATTATACGTATAAAAGCCACTTGCTTCAAGCATTATTTAACCGAATCAGATAAGTCCCCTACTTCAATTGCGAATACCAGCTTAACCAACTGCTTTTATTTCCGCAAACACTGAAACCGGCAGCTATTCTTACATAGCTGTTTCAGCGATCATTTTTATCAATCAGCGGATATTTATCTGTCAGACTCTTCACAAGCCTTCTGGCATCCTCGCACCGGCTCTCTCCCTCTTTCAGCATCATGGCAATCGCCTCAGCAATCACATCCATATCCTGCTCGTTCATTCCTCTGGCTGTCACAGCCGGTGTACCAAGACGCACTCCGCTGGTCACAAACGCAGATTTCGGATCATTGGGAATCGTATTTTTATTGCAGGTGATATTCACAGAATCCAGCAGATTCTCCACTTCTTTCCCTGTCTTTCCCACACTGGTCAGATCTACCAGCATCAGATGATTGTCCGTGCCGCCGGATACAATTTTGATCCCGCGGTTCATCAGTGCCTTGCTCAGTGCCTTGGCATTCTTCACAATATTCTGCTGGTATACTTTGTATTCCGGACTCAGAGCCTCTTTGAAACACACAGCTTTTGCTGCGATCACATGCATCAGCGGACCGCCCTGGATCCCCGGGAACACTGCTTTGTTGAACTTGTGCTCTTCAGCGAATTCTTTGCTCGAAAGAATCATGCCGCCTCTGGGTCCTCTCAGTGTCTTATGTGTGGTTGTCGTTGTCACATGCGCATACGGAATAGGACTCGGATGAACTCCTGCCGCCACCAGTCCGGCAATATGTGCCATATCCACCATCAGATATGCACCTACCTCATCTGCTATTTCACGGAATTTCTTGAAGTCTATTGTCCGGGCATAAGCACTGGCTCCTGCCACGATCATTTTCGGCCTGCATTCCAGTGCAATCCGTCTCACCTCATCATAGTCAATAAATCCCTCATCATTGACTCCGTAAGGAACTGCCTTGAAATATGCTCCCGAAAGATTGGCAGGGCTTCCGTGTGTCAGATGTCCGCCATGGGCAAGATTCATTCCCATCACTGTATCTCCCGGCTGAAGCAGCGCAAAAAATACTGCCATATTGGCCTGCGCACCGGAATGAGGCTGTACATTAGCGTACGTACACCCAAATATCTGCATTGCACGTTCCCTAGCGAGATTTTCCACTACGTCTACGCACTCGCATCCGCCATAATATCTTTTTCCGGGATAACCTTCCGCATATTTATTCGTAAGCGGGCTTCCCATCGCTGCCATAACTGCCTTGCTCACCCAGTTTTCAGAAGCAATCAGCTCAATATGACTGTTCTGTCTCTCTTCCTCCGCTACAATCGCATCCGCAATTTCCGGATCAACTTTCCGTACTTCATCCAGTGAATACATTTCTGTGTCCTCCTTAACACCATCATTGTCTTTCATAGATAGGCATTTGTATGCACATCAAAAACAATATACTGGATCTGGCAAAATCTGTCAAGTCTGTTTTTTGCATTCCTCTCTCAGATACGGAGCCGTCACTGACTGTCCACAGCCCATCATCTCCTCCGGAGTTCCTGCAAAAAGAAGCCTGCCGCCCACTTCTCCGCCTTCCGGCCCCAGCTCTATCACATAGTCTGCCGCACGGATCAGATCCAGATTATGTTCAATGAGAAACAGTGTATTTCCATCGTCCACCAGCTTCTGAAACAGCTGCAGCATTCGGTCAATATCTTTCATATGCAGTCCGTCGGAAGGCTCATCCAGAACAAAAATTTTTCCGCTGCTGTTCAGGCATACGGCCAGCTTCATCCGCTGCAGTTCTCCGCCGGATAACGTCGACATAGCCTGATTCAGATGAAGATAAGACAGTCCCACCAGTATCAGCGGCTGCAGCAACTCTGCCGCTTTCGTTCCCTCCAGCCAGGCAGCTGCTTCCCCAACAGTCAGATCCATCACCTGCGCAATATTATATCCGTTCACACAATACTGAAGCGCCTCGTCTGAATACCGCAGCCCGCCGCAGGCCTCACAGACGGTCTCAATAGAATCCATAAATGCCATATCTGAGACAATCACTCCCCTGCCCTGACACACCGGACATTTTCCTTCTCCGTTAAAAGAAAACATACCCGCTCGCGTCCCGCACTTTCTGGCAAACAATTTTCGGATCTCATCTGCTGCCCCAGTGTAAGTAGCCGGTGTGGAACGCAGGCTGATCCCGATGTTTTTCTGTGAAATATACACCGTTTCTTCTTTACATTCCCGGCAGAAGCATTCCATCAGCGAACTTTTTCCAGATCCTGCCACTCCGGCAACCACCGTCATCACACCCAGAGGCAGTTTTACACTAATCTGTTTCAGATTATGGTAGGAGAGCTCTTTCATCTCATACCATCTGTCTGGAATGCGATGTTTTCCCGTCGTTTTCGCATGCTGACACAGCAGTCTTGCTGTATCGGTATCTGCACCCAAAAGCTCATTCACTGTCCCTGAAAACAGGATTTCTCCTCCGTCTTTTCCAGCCCCCGGCCCCATATCAATCACATAATCTGCCTCGCGGATCATTTCCCGATGATGCTCCACCACCAGTACGGTATTTCCGGCATCCCGCAGTCTGCGAATCGCACGCACCAGACGATCAATATCATGGCTGTGCAGCCCTACACTGGGTTCATCCAGAATATAGAGCATATCCGACAGCGATGAATTAAGATATTTCGCAATCTTGCAGCGCTGCGCCTCACCTCCTGACAGAGTCCCCATCCCGCGATCCAGCGTCAGATATCCCAAGCCAATCTCAATCATTGCACCGATTCTGCTTCCGATCGTCCGTTTCAGATCTTCTGCCAGCGAATCCTGGATCTCTTCCAGCCACTGCTTCAGCTTTTTCATTGGCATAGCCGCCGCTTCTGCAATATTTTTCCCGCCGATCCGACACTCCAGCACTCTGCGATTCAGCCTTGCGCCGCCGCATTCCGGACAGATCCCTCTCCTGGTCATAGAAGCAAGCAGTTCCTGATGCAACTTGCCTTCCTCCGAGTTAAGTACGCTACGGTACATGCGATGTACCAGCCCTTCATATTTTGCTGTCTTAGGCCATCCAGCCGGTGGATTTTTCAGCCTGATCTGCGGTGAATTTAAAAACAGTTCCAGCTCTTCCTGCGAATAATCCCTTATTTTTTTACTGAGATCAAACAGTCCGCTGTTGGCATACCGGATCCAGCGCCACTGCCCCGGCTCAAACGCTGCATAGTGTATTACACCCGGATCATTCAGACATTTGTCAAAATCTACCAGCTTATGAACATCCAGCTCCGTAATCTCCCCCAGGCCGTCACAGCGCGGACATTTTCCCTGTGGGTGATTAAAAGAAAATGCATCCGAGTATCCCACAAAAGGCTTTCCCACCCGTGAAAAAAGAAGGCGCAGCAATGTATAGATATCTGTATAAGTGCCCAGCGTGGAACGCAGATTGGGCGCAGGCTTTTTCTGATCTATCACAATTGCCACCGGCAGATTTTCGATTTTTCCCACATGAGGTCTTCCGTACTTTGGCAGATAATTCTGCACAAACCCCGGAAACGTATCGTTCAGCTCGCGCCTGGACTGTGCGGCCACAGTATCCATAACCAGAGATGACTTTCCTGATCCGGACACTCCGGTAAACACTGTAATCCTGTATTTTGGAATATTCAGTGAAATATGTTTCAGATTATTTTCACTGGCATCCTGTATTCTGATTATATCACTTTTCATCTGTTGCCTCCGTCTTATTCTCGATCACAGCCAGTGCTCCACCGCAACCGAAATCAGATTTGCTCCTATATGAAACAGGATGGGCGCTGTCAGCGTTCCGCTCTGCTCATAAAAGAAATGCAGCAGCAGAGCCATGGGAAATGCATAAATGATCTGTATCGGATTGCCATGATACAGAGCAAAAACAGCCGCCGCACACAGAATTGCCCATCGGATCGGCATCACTTCCCGCAGCCGCTCATAAAATAATCCGCGGAAGATCAGCTCTTCCGTCACCGGCACAATCAGGCCAAGCCCTGCAAGCTGCAGAGCAAATCCGGAAGAAAACAGTCCCTCCTGTACCTCGTTGGAAAAAACTTCCTGCACCTGTAACAGGTTCATGATCCAGCTGCCTGCAAAAGATGCTGCAATTCCACATCCAAATGCCAGAAAATAAAACCACCATTCTCGTTTTCTATTCTCTGCCGCTGACGGGATCACTCTCCGGTCCTGTTTCCACATCCGCCACAGAAACGGCAGTGCCATCAGAGCACACAGCGTTGTCAGCAGCGTATCATCCGGCTGACTTTTCCCCGGCAGCATACTGTATAACACTGCTCCATAAGCTACCACAAATGTCGTTCCAAGATGAACCAGCAATGGGGCTGATACCCGTCCCATCCTTCTTAATAATTCTCTCATATTTCTTCAACTATTCCTTCCGGGTTGTTTCTATTTCTCCAGACAGTCCAGGAATGCCCTGCGGAGGTGGGCATCACTTCATATCTAACAGTCAAGCAGATATTCACAATCCGCTTTGCTACTTCGGTTAAATATTAATCTTCAGTCATCACAGCTGTTTCACATTTTACGCAAAATCTACCTCTTCAGACATCCTGCACTGTCTTTCTTCTGGCCTTTTTCATTTGCTTCTTTACGGGTCATCTTATCACAGGCCTCTGTAAAAGTCTATCTTTCAGTTTCCCTTGTTTTCCTGTATGACATTCGGAGACGCAACTTTTGTTTTCCTGCCTAATCAAGCAGTATAGAGCAACATAAAAGAACCTTTCGACTTTATGTAATATGCTCCTGCAGGAGAAGGAAAATTCTTGCTATATTATTATTAAAAAGGTTTGATTTTTTTATAAAACAATCCTGCACCTGCCAGAGCTCCCGGAATCCCCAGAAACAACCTCCACCATTTATCCTCTCTCCTCATGTTTTTTATTTTTCTGCTCTCCGATGTCTCTTCAGTCTTTCCGCCGTTTCTCACTGATACCAGATCGGCTTCCTCGTTTTTTCCTTTTACTCTGCTCTCTGCCTTTTTCTTCTTTTCGTCCTGCAGCTCACGGGCGCTTTTCTCCTTCCTTTCATAGGGCGGCACCTGTTCCGGGCTGAGTGCGGTTCCCGTCAGAAAAAATGATATTTCCTCTGTCCAGGCTCCGTTTCCTGCCTCATCCTCCATATAGATCTGTAAACGCTGCCAGTGATCCTGACTCTGTACTTTCCATTTGATAATCTCTTCCGTAATCTCTCCGTTCCATATATTCTGAAGTTCCCCGTCCAGGTACAGCTCTGTCTTTTTCAGCGCTCCATTGTCCCTTGGTTCAATACAGATCCATCTTTCCTCATCCTGATAAATACCATCCGCCTCAATGCCTAAAATCAAACATTCCGGAGCACTGTGGTCAATCGCAAAACAAACACTCTTTTTCTGCGTCTGGCTGTCCGAACTGTTGCTCGCCTGATCCGTGGACATCAGCATTACCTCATATGTTCCCTCTTCCCTGAAATTCTCCGAAGACACCGTGTATCTGTACTGCTTCCAGCCATTTTTCTCTTCCTGCAGCGTCCTCTCATACCCTACGCCCTGTTCCATGCGGTACGTTTCACCGTCTTTCCTGCACCAGACAGAAGCGGCTTTTACATAATCCAGATTTGTTTCAAGAAATGTAACCGGAAATTCGCCCGTGTGATAAAACGTACTCAGTTCCTGTTTCGTATTTTCATCCAGATCATATACCGACCCGTACCGGTTCACTGAAAAAGTCATCTCTTTTTCTGTTTTATTTCCTGCCAGGTCTTCCGCGCTGACTTTCAGTGTATAGAGATCATCATATGTTTTTCCTGTCGGAAAATCTCCAAATATCACTGACGCCCCCTGTTTATTTTCAGTCTCTTCTTTTCTTTCCGGCTCTTTCCCTCCATTTGCCCCTGTCAGGGAAATTTCCAGAGATCCTTTCCGGTAATGAGCGTCCTCACAGCTCACATGAAGCACAATGCTCCCGCCATTTGCACTGCGGTCTTCAACTCCTTCTATCCGCAATATGGGATCTGTCTCGTCTACCACAATCTCATTGCTCTTTGCAAAAGCCCGGTTGCCCACCCGATCCTCTGTCATAACATAAATCACATAACTCCCCTCTTCCGACAGCATAAGTTCCATCCCGTCGATACAGTCCTGCCACAGTTCTTCTCCTGCGTAAAATCCGGCATAGACCGCCTCCTCGCTTGCCGCTGCAAAATATTTTGCCGCCCGTATTCCGCTCTCCTGATCCTGCGGGATTTCAAACCTTACTGCCACATCCTTTTTTCCGTAAAAAGTTTCTCCTGTCTCCGCGGCATTACCAATATGGATGTCCGCTTCCGCTGCTTGCCGGTCTACCCTGAAGCTCACCTGCGCTTCCAGTGACGCAGCTGTCACATTCCCCTTTCTGTCCGTTCTGGTCAGCTGAAAAGTTCCGGAACCACTCTGCCGAAGATCTGTCAGATCAGCACCCTTATCATATGCCTGCACATCCAACGGACGAATATGCAGACCGGATCCTTCTTTTACCCACCACACTCCATTCTCATCCCGGTAGGAAGCTCCTTCGTCTCCGTATACCTCATAATCCCGTCCTTCTTCTGCTTCTGACTGAGCAATCACAAGACTCCCTTTCCGATAATGATCCGATCCTTCATCAAGTGAAAAACAGTAATTTTCAGTGGGGTTTCCCGATGGTGTGCCGTCTGCTTCGCATCGCACAACCAGTGCCTCCCTGTATTCCTTCTGCTGTCCCTGCGCAAGTATATCCGGGTAGGGTGCCTGCAGCTCCTTCACAAGTTCTGTCTCCGGAACCTGAAATCCCGGTGGAACAATATCCCGGCCTTCCTCATCCTTCAAGAAACCACTGACCGTTACCGGACCTAACAGATGCACTTCTTCCATACCGCCCTGCCGCCCGTACAGTTTCCATCCATCAGGAATATGTACCTTCAGTACTCTCGGCAGTATATTCACCGTTATCTCCGTTTCCTCCACATGCCATTCCAGATGTTCTGAAACATCTTCCGGATCTTCCGGAAAATGAAAAGTATAATTTACTTTTCTCTCTCCCGTATCGCAGCAATCCAGACTAGCCTTGCACTCAATTTTGCTCTGCAGCAGCCTACGATCCTCCTCTTTCAGGACATCCGGCCATTCAATTTCATAATGCAGCTCAATCTGATCCGTCCCGTCATAAACCCTGCCTTCCGGTGGAACAACAGCCGCGATATGCCTGATATAAATCTCATACGTTACCGTTTCTGTCTCCGTCTCACTTTCACTTTCTATCTCTGTCTCACTCTCCGGTTCACTATCTCTTTCCGATTCACTCTCAGTTTCTGTCATCTCTGTCTCATAGTTTATTTCGCTCTCCATATTGTTTTCCGGTTCACTCTCAGTTTGCGCTATGTCTGTCTCTGCATCTTTCTTTTCTGTTTCAGTTTCTTTCCCGCATAATTCTGTCTCCACATCTTTCAGGTCGTTCTGCTCTCCTGTACCTGTACTCTCAGTGTTTTCTTCTGATAAGCTATTTTCGCTCTCTTTTTCTATTTCCTTCTCACTTACATGTTCTGTCAGACTTTCTGTTTCTCTGTTTTCTTCTGTTCCTGTTTCCATATTTTTTTCCGGAACCTCTGTCTCAATTTCTGCACACCCTGCGATTTCCGTCTCCGATATCTCGCCCGATATTTCCATCTCTCCTTCCGACATTTCTTCTGTCTCCGTAATATTCTCTGTTTCACTTTCGCTTCCTTCTGTCATATCTGTTTCACAGAGTTTTTCCGTTTCTGCTTCACTCTCTGACTCACTTTCCGTTCCCCTGTATATCTCACTCTCTATTTCACTTTCCACTTCACTCTCTGACTCGCTTTCTGTTTCGTTCTCCGTTTCTCCCACGTATTTTTCTCCGCGAATTCTCATTTGGCCCTGTGTGTCCCGCTGCCATTCTGTTTTCTCTACTGCCGTCCTTCTGTTCCTGCTTTCTCCTTCCATCTCCGATGCCGCCGTATATCTCCCATATCCGGCATAAATTCCTGTCAGCCACAGCAAAATAATCAATACTACTGCCAATTTTTCTCTGCCTCTGCTCTTTTTCCCTTTCATTCTTTCTCCCTCTTTTCCTTCTTCATCGCTGCTCCTGCATTTTCTACCGCATTCATTGCCGCTTTTCCCTGCTCTCTTACCTCCTGATACAGCTGCTTTACTTTTGATGTTTCTGTCAGATCCTCGTCACTTGAAATTGTTTCATCTTTACCTGTCATTTCGCCTCTTGTACTTTGCTGCGTCAAATCTTCCTCTTTCACTCTTTCATTCCCATTATTTTCTTCTGAAACACCGCTCTCTTCCCCGCTGCACAAAGCCGCTTCTCTCAGAATTTTCCTGATCATCTCCTTCTGCCTTTTGGCACTGATCCCTGCTTTTCGAAATGTTTCTGTATAAAACGTAATCTGCCCCAGAGACTCACGGTAAAAGCGCATCACTGTCACCGGATACCCGTATCCCTGAAATCCCTCTTCCATCAGCTTTTCCATATCCTTCCAGTATCCACCTGCCGGGTTCTGCTTTTCTCCACTGTCCGACTCCTTTCCCAGACTCTCAATATACCCTCCCATATGAGAAAAAATCTTGGCTCTGATCCACCATCCTTCCCCCCTGTTCTCTTCCGCTTTAACCGCCCGCTCAAACCATCCCAAAGCAATCTTTCTGCCGTCGCTTTTTTCATAATCATACCAGTAGATCATTCCAAGGGTCGATGCCACTTCCCCGTACTGCTCCGGCTGTTTCTGCAACAGTTCTCCATATGTCTCATCACCTCCCGGAGGGATCGTATGCAGCAGTTTCCAAAACTGCCGTTCTTCCTCCTGTGAAAATACTCCGTCCCGGTCTGCCTCCCTCAGATACTGCAGATATGCCTCCTTTCGTTCCGGATGCAGAAACACCGCTTTCTGATAAAAAGCATAGTCCTCCTCTCCAGCACAGAGCGCCTCCTCCAGCAGATACTCATAATCCCAGACCTGTTCTGCCTGAGTTCTGAACTCTTCCGGAAGCTTATGTACTGCCAGCCCGGCAGTCAGTATTGCCAGCAGCAGCGCCGCCCACATTTGATACCTGCGCTTTATACTTCTCATTTTCTTTTTCAATTTTCGGATTTCCCGCCAGAGTACCCTGCTGCTCTGCCAGCGCTGCTCCGGATCAGCCTGGATACACTTGCGTATGATCCGTTCCAGTGCTTCCGGACACCCCGGTATCCGGCTTTTGCTCAGACTTTCAGAGTAACGCACACCCGAAATCAGATAGTACATGACCGTTCCCAATCCATAAATATCCGTTCTCCCATCCACCTTCTTATTCAGATCATACTGTTCCGGCGCTGCAAACCCTACTGTCCCGTACCGGTTTTCTTCCTGCTGAAAAGCTTTCCTGGCCGAGCCAAAATCCACCAGCACCAGCCGTCCCGCAGCAGTTCTGATGATATTGGCAGGCTTCAGATCCAGATGATATACCGGTTCACTCCTGCTATGCAGATAGCAGAGTGCATCCGCCATCTGTTCTCCTACATCCAGAACCTGCCAAACGGACAGCCGTCCTTCCTGTCTGACCCAGCTCTCCAGATCACGTCCTCTGATATATTCCATAATCAGATAAATTGTTTTTCCATCTTCCAGCACATCCACAATCTGCGAAACAGATGAATTATGAATCCGTTTCATCATTTCCAGCTCATGCTGTCCCCGCTGTTTTTCTTTTTTTATTTCTTTTACCGCCCACAGCTGCTCCGTCTGCAGATGACAGGCCAGCCATACGCTCCCCTCTCCGCCTCTGCCCAATGCCCGCAGCACCCGGTACTTTCCTTGCAAAACATAGCCGATCTCCAGACAGATCACCCGCCTTCCTTCCGAGTATTATCTATCCAGTCCCACTGCCCAATACTTTTCGCAATTGAAGCAGAAGACATACTTGCTTCGGGTCAAGCGGATATTCGCAATCCGCTTTGTTACTTACTCTTAACCGAATCACTGCTCCGCAGTTTATCAGGAGAAGCTTACACTCCTCCTGATACAAACAAGTTCCCAATCACTCCTTGTTGTTTTTCGCAATTGAAGCAGGGGACTTACTTGCTTCGGGTAAATTATGTCAAAGGATTTATCAATCATAAAGAAATTACATATTAGAATTACTAGATATTAGAATTACTAGATATTAGAATTGCTGCCGAAAATCTAATTACTATCAGTTTCTGAAATACAATGCCTGACGAATTGCAAAGGTATGCAGGAGAAATACCAGAGCATTCTCGAATGTTGTTATACATCTTATTATATATACATTTCACTTTCTGTCAATTAATTTTTTTAAAAGAAAAATGGAATTCGCACCTCTGCTGTTTCAGTCAGTGTAAATCCATTGTCCCCCGGACCATGTGCGCCATGCCGGAGACTTTTTATAAAATAAGCACCCTCTCTCGTCTGCTCCCACGCAAAATGTGAAGCAGATAAAAAGGATGCTCACTCCAGCGGATATTGTAATTCGCTTTACTATTTATTTACCATTAAATATGCCTTCTGTCCACGGTCTACATACGCTCCGGTGCGGAGAAGCCCAGCACATCAATGCTTGTCTCCAGTACATTTCTTGTCAGCTCAAGCAGAGCGATCCAGGAACCTTTCTGTCCCTCATTCTCTTCGGAGAGGATCTTCGTCTCATGATAGAAACGATTGAATGCATTGGCCAGATCATAAATGTACGCACAAATCTTATGCGGCGCATTTTCCTCAAATGCATTTTTCATCACTGCATTGAATTTGGACAGTTCCAGCATCAGAGCTTTTTCGCTCTCATTCGCCGCCAGTCCGATCTTCTTCTCCTCTACCTTGTTTCCGCCCTCACGGTATCTGTTGAGAATAGATTTGATACGGACAATCGTATACAGAATATACGGACCGGTATTTCCTTCAAAAGAAGTAAATCGATCAATATCGAACACATAGTCTTTGGATGCCTGGTTGGAAAGATCCCCGTATTTAATAGCGGAAAGTCCCACGATCTTTGCAGTCGCGCGCGCTTCCTCCGGGTCAATCTCATGGTTGTCCATGATTTTACGGAACATTTCTTCATTAATATCCTTCACCAGATTTTCCAGACGCATCACACCGCCTTCACGGGTTTTAAACGGCTTGCCGTCTTTTCCGTTCATGGTACCGAATCCCAGATGAACCAGTTCTGTCTCCGGTTTTACAATCGCTGCCTTTTTCGCTACGCGGAATACCTGAATGAAATGCATTTCCTGACGCTTATCTGTCAGATACAGGATCTCATCCGGATCATACAGCTTCATACGCTCTACGATCGTTGCCAGATCCGTCGTCGCATACAGAGACGCACCGTCTGATTTCAGAATAATACAGGGCGGCACTTCTTTCGTATCTGTCTCTTCCTTTACATCCACAACCAGCGCGCCCTGATCCTCACGGGCAAAACCATTGTCTTTCAGATATGCTACCATATCCGGAATATATGGCTGCGCATCAGACTCACCCTTCCAGAGATCGAAATCAACATTCAGATCTCCATAATTCTTTTTCAGGTCTGTGACAGACACATTCATGATATGCTTCCACAGCGCACGATATCCTCTGCTGCCTTTCTGCAGCTGGGCCGTAGCCTCTAATGCAGCTTCCCGGTAAGCCTCATCCTCCTTGGAACGCTTACTGGCAGCCGGATAGATCTCTTCCAGATCGCTGATCGTAAATGGTGCTTCTGCCGGATACTCTCCGGTAAAGTCCTCCTGGAAATAGGGCAGATCCGGCTTGCGCTCATGCAACTCTGTAATAATCAGTCCCATCTGAAGTCCCCAGTCTCCCAGATGCACATCGCCGATTACCTTATGTCCCATAAAACGTCCCATACGCTTTAAGGCTTCACCGATAATCGCAGAACGCAGATGTCCTACATGGAGCGGCTTCGCCACATTGGCTCCGCCATAATCGATAATAATCGTTTTAGGATCTGCTGCTTTTTCTATTGAAAGGTTTGCATCTGCCTGCATCTCCTGAAGATATCCTGTCAGAAATTCCTTTTTCAGTTTCAGATTGATAAATCCGGGATTAACCGCATCCACTGCCTCGAATACCTCACTCTTTTCCAGTACAGCCACCACATCATTCGCAATCATGATCGGAGCTTTTTTATATTTCTTAGCTGCTGCCATGGCGCCGTTGCACTGATATTCACACAGATCCGGACGGTTTGAGAGAGTTACTCTGCCCAAACTTCCGTCATAACCGGCTGCTTCAAATGCGCGGACAGCTTCTTTATTAATCAGCTCTAAAATCTGTTCCACAAATCTTTCCTCCTACTGTTTTCTCAAATCTCTCCAAAGTATAGCATAGATCCGGGGTCGCCGACAATATTTTTTAACCAAATCAGATAAGTACCCCGTTTTATTTGGTATGGATCCAGTCCAGATACTGCTGAATTGTCTGCTCATACCCATTTCCTGACGTCTGATAAAACTTCCGGTCTCCCAGCTCCTCGGGCAGATAACGCTGCCAGGAAAAATGTTTGGGATAATCATGCGCGTACTCGTATCCGATCCCGTGTCCCAGCTTTCCGGCTCCGCCGTAATGGGAATCCTGCAGATGCCCCGGCACGGTAGTTCGCATCAACTGCACCGCTTTCATCGCTTCCTGTATCGCCAATGTAGCAGAATTGCTCTTGGGCGCAGTCGCCACATACAACGCTGCCTGCGCCAGTATCAGCTGTGACTCCGGCATACCCACTCTTTCTACTGCCTGTGCAGCAGCCACTGCCACCTGAAGTGCCTGAGGATCCGCATTTCCCACATCTTCTGACGCGCATATCATAATTCTTCTGGCAATGAATGTCACGCTCTCTCCGGCATAGAGCATCTTGGCCAGATAAAATACGGCGGCATCGGGATCCGATCCCCGCATACTCTTTATAAATGCAGAGATTGTATCGTAATGATTATCTCCCGTTTTATCATACCGGACCACTCTCTTCTGAATACATTCCGAAGCCACATCCAGCGTAATATGTATTTTCCCGTCCTCACTGCGTTCTGTCGTCATAATTCCCAACTCTACCGCATTCAGCGCTGTTCTGGCATCTCCTCCTGCAATATCCGCCAAAAATTCCAGTGCATCTTCCTCTATGCAGGCATGATACGCTCCCATTCCCTTTTCTTCATTATAGACTGCTCTCGTAATCAGCGTCTTAATATCCTCTTTTTCCAGCGGTTTCAGTTCGAATATAATCGACCTCGAAATCAGAGCCCCATTTACCTCAAAATACGGATTTTCTGTTGTAGCTCCGATCAGGATCACCGTGCCGTCCTCGACAAATGGAAGAAGATAATCCTGCTGCCCCTTGTTGAAGCGGTGGATCTCGTCAATAAACAGGATCGTCTTCTTCCCGTACATTCCAAGATTGTCCTTTGCTCCCTTGATCACTTCTTCCATATCTTTTTTGCCGGCCACTGTCGCATTCAGCTGCACAAACTGTGCGCTCGTCGTATTGGCAATCACCTTCGCCAGCGTTGTCTTTCCTGTTCCGGGCGGTCCGTAAAAAATAATAGAACTGAGCTTATCCGCCTTGATGGCCCGGTAGAGCAACTTATCCTTTCCAATAATATGCTGCTGCCCTACCACCTCATCCAGCGTGGCAGGACGAATCCTTGAAGCCAGCGGAGCCTCTGTCTGTCTGCTGTTGCTTCTGGCATATTCAAACAAATCCATATGTATCCCTCTCTTCCTGTATTCTGTTTATTTCCATGGGCAGCGATCCTGACGATCAAATCCGAAACGTTCCAATCTCCCGCTGCCGGCAGCATAACCATTCATTTTCTGCTGCTTATGGAGCCAGGATCAGACGGTCTGCCGTCACAAACTCATATCCTCTCGCCTTCAGCTCATCTGCACACCGCAAAGCTGCCTCCACAGAAGCCGCATAACAGTCATGAAACAGTACAATCTTCTGATCCGCCGCCTGACTGATCACCTTTCGCACTGTTACATCCGCATTCTGAGTCATCCAGTCCAGTGTATCCACATCCCACAACACCGGCAGCATCATAACTTGGTATTCGAGATCCTGTGGCCAGCTTCCAAACGGCGGCCGGACAAACTCTGTTCCCTGTCCGGTTACCTGCTCCACTATGCTGCTGGTTTTCTCAATCTCCACCACCGCCTGATCCAGTTTTTCCTGTTCCAGATTCACGTGATGATACGTATGATTTCCAATCAGATGACCTTCCTGCCGCATTCTTTTCAGAACTGTTTCATTTCCTTCAATATTTTCTCCAACGACAAAAAATGTGGCTTGTATTCCCCTCTCCTTCAGGCCATCCAACAGCTGCGCTGTATAAATCGGATGCGGTCCATCATCAAAAGTCAGGGCGATCTGCGGATACAGCTGACCAGCGTTCTCAGCATCTATTTCTATTTTTTCATTTCCTGTGTTATCCGGCAGAACCAGATCTGCCAGCGCTGATGTCGGCGTGAGCATACACAGCAGTAGCCCAAAGAACCACAACAGACGTGTGCTTTGCTCCCCCCGCTGACCACAGCTTCGATACCCCAGTTTTTGTTTCGCACGCAAGCAGGGTATTTCCTCTTCCCTGCCGTATGGCATCATGGTATGCCCGCAGGGTATTTCCTCTTTCCTGCCGTATGGCATCATGGTATGCCCGCAGGGTATTTCCTCTTCCCTGCCATATGGCATCATGGTATGATTATAAAATAAAAAGAAGGCTGCCGCCAGATGCCTCCGGCATCGTAAACAGCAGCCGCCTGTTCGATTGTTCTTTTCTGTCATGGTCATCTACCTTCCGGCTTCTCACTGATCATTTATATGATCTGATGAGACATTTCATAACCGGATCGCATTGAAAACAGTCATGGTCCAACAGAAACTTTATACTTCTTTACGCCTCTTCATTCTTTTTGTTTTCATCAAAATCTGTCTGAGCATCAGCAATCTCTGCTGTCTTCTCCGCTTCGGATGACGTTTCCTCTTCTTCCTGGTGAATACCCTTATATTCATCAAAATACTTTCTCTTCAGCATGATCGCAACCGCATAAATAATGACACCTGTCATCCCATTGCCTCCGACTTCGATGCCAAAATATGCCAGACCCGCAATACCCACGCCGTCAATCAGCGCATAAATCTTATACGCTTTCTTTTGCTCTTCTGTCTTTCCCTCGAATCCTTCTGTCAGTGTGATGGGAAGCACATCAGTCAGGACCCAGAACAGCGCCAGTGCCACGATAATCACAATATCGTAGACGATCCCCAGCTCTCTTCCCTTTACTGCCGTGTAGATAATGTAGGCAAATGTCAGTCCCAGCAGTACCATGGACGCAGCAAAGAGCCCGTTCTTAATCTTGCTTTTTT
>CAKRNX010000025.1 GCA_934371475.1 uncultured Lachnospiraceae bacterium | reverse complement strand
TATTTACGTGAATTTAGATTTTTCACTGGCTGAAACTTTTGCCCTAAAACTGGATAAAAGCCTTTGCCCTGTGATACAAGACTGATTTACATGCCTTCTCTGTTGATCGCTGCCTGCGCTGCTGCCAGACGTGCGATCGGTACGCGGAACGGTGAGCAGGATACATAATCCAGACCGATGCTGTCGCAGAACTCTACAGAGCTTGGATCTCCGCCATGCTCTCCGCAGATGCCTACGTGAAGCTTCGGATTGACCGGTTTGCCCAGGCTGATTGCCATCTTCATCAGCTTGCCTACGCCATCCTGATCCAGTTTTGCGAACGGATCATTCTCAAAAATCTTGGCATCATAGTAAGCATTCAGGAACTTGCCTGCATCATCACGTGAGAAACCGTAAGTCATCTGAGTCAGATCATTCGTTCCAAAGCAGAAGAAATCTGCCTCTGCCGCAATCTCATCAGCGGTCAGCGCCGCTCTCGGAATCTCGATCATGGTTCCTACTTCGTAATGAATATCGCTGCCTGCTGCCTTGATCTCCTCATCCGCTGTCTCTACCACAAATTTCTTGACATATTTCAGCTCTTTTGCATCGCCTACCAGCGGGATCATGATCTCCGGTTTTACATCCCATTCCGGATGCGCTTTCTTTACATTGATCGCAGCACGGATCACCGCTCTTGTCTGCATCTTGGCAATCTCCGGATAAGTCACTGCCAGACGGCATCCTCGATGTCCCATCATCGGGTTGAACTCATGCAGGCTGTCAATGATCGCCTTGATCTGCTCTACGCTCTTGCCCTGTGCATCAGCCAGTTTCTTGATATCCGCTTCCTCAGTAGGAACAAATTCATGCAAAGGCGGATCCAGAAAACGGATCGTCACGGGATGTCCCTCCAGAGCCTCATACAGTTTCTCGAAGTCTCCCTGCTGCTCCGGAAGGATCTTCGCCAGAGCGGTCTCTCTCTCTTCCTGTGTTTCAGAACAGATCATCTCACGGAATGCGTCAATCCTGTCACCCTCAAAGAACATATGCTCTGTACGGCACAGACCGATGCCCTCCGCACCAAGTTCACGGGCTTTCTTTGCATCTGCCGGAGTATCCGCATTAGTACGAACCTTCAGCGTTCTGTATTTATCCGCCCATCCCATAATTCTGCTGAACTCTCCGGCAATCGTTGCATCCACAGTCGGGATCAGTCCGTCATAGATGCATCCTGTGGATCCGTCCAGAGAGATGCAGTCTCCCTCGTGGTACTCTTTACCGGCCAGTGTAAATTTCTTATTTGCCTCATCCATCACGATATCGCCGCATCCCGATACACAGCAGGTACCCATACCGCGGGCAACTACTGCTGCATGAGAGGTCATACCTCCGCGGACAGTCAGGATACCCTGTGCGGATTTCATTCCTGTGATATCCTCCGGCGATGTCTCCAGACGAACCAGAACCACTTTTTCACCTCTTGCAGCCCATGCTACCGCATCATCTGCTGTAAACACAATCTTGCCGCAGGCAGCTCCCGGTGATGCACCCAGCGCTCTTGCCGCAGGCTCTGCTGCCTTCAGTGCAGCCGCATCAAACTGCGGATGCAGCAGTGTATCCAGATTACGCGGATCAATCATGGCCACTGCTTCTTTTTCTGTTCTCATGCCTTCATCCACCAGATCACAGGCAATCTTCAGGGCCGCTTTCGCTGTTCTCTTGCCGTTACGCGTCTGCAGCATATACAGCTGGCCATGTTCTACGGTAAACTCCATATCCTGCATATCCCGGTAATGAGTCTCCAGGATATGGCATACATTCTTAAACTGTTTGAATGCTTCCGGGAATTTCTCTTCCATCTCGGAAATATGCATCGGTGTACGAACGCCGGCAACAACATCCTCGCCCTGTGCATTGGTCAGGAACTCACCGAACAGTCCGTTCTCTCCGGTAGCCGGGTCACGGGTGAACGCCACACCGGTACCACAGTCGTCTCCCATATTTCCGAACGCCATCATCTGTACGTTGACAGCTGTACCCCAGGAATACGGAATATCATTGTCGCGGCGATAAACATTTGCTCTCGGGTTGTCCCAGGAACGGAACACAGCCTTGATGGCCTCCATCAGCTGTTCCTTGGGATCGGACGGGAAATCAGCGCCGATCGCTGATCTGTACTCCGCTTTGAACTGCTCTGCCAGAGTCTTCAGATCCTCTGCTGTCAGGTCAACATCCTGTTTAACACCTTTTTCGGCTTTCATTTTGTCAATCAGCTGTTCAAAATGCTTTTTGCCGACCTCCATCACAACATCTGAAAACATCTGAATAAATCTTCTGTAGCAGTCCCATGCCCAGCGGGGATTGCCTGACTTTTCAGCCAGAACTTCCACTACCTCTTCGTTCAGACCCAGATTCAGGATGGTATCCATCATACCGGGCATGGAAGCGCGGGCACCGGAACGAACAGAAACCAGAAGAGGATTCTCTTTGTCGCCGAACTTTTTGCCGGTCACACCTTCCATCTTTGTGATGGCTTCCATAATCTGACCCATGATCTCATCATTAATTTTTCTTCCATCTTCGTAGTACTGTGTGCATGCTTCTGTTGTGATCGTGAAGCCCTGCGGCACCGGAAGTCCGAGACTTGTCATCTCCGCAAGGTTTGCACCTTTTCCGCCCAGCAGATTACGCATCTGTGCGTTTCCTTCTGTGAACATATAAACCCATTTCGCCATGTGACACATTCCTCCTAAAATATAATGATCTTTCGGATCAACTCGCCAGAACATATCTGTCATACCGTTTTCAAATGTACTGTTTCCATACGGGTGACAGGTATCTTCTGGCGAGTTAATCATAATTATATTTTAATAGGTATTAAATAGCGCGTCAAGAAATTTACCTAATAAAAATTGTATTTTTTCGCGTTCATTCGTGAAATTGCCAATTTATTTTTGCTGTGTTATTTTTTTATCAGTCTTTTTTTCTATTTTTTTCTGTTTTATTTTCTTATTTTTTTCTGTTATCTTTTCCCTTTTTCCGACGCATATTTATATCCAAAAATCTCAGAATTGGAACTTTTGTTTTAATGTATATCTTTTGTTCGTTTTTCTGTTTGTTTTTCACTCTGCAGCGCTTCAAAAAATCCCGAAAATCCTTTCATAATCATTCATTTTTTTCTTTATATTTTTTTCATATTCCTTTTTTTCCCAATTTTTTCTCATTATACAGAGAAATATCAAAAATGCAAACAGCAGACAGGTTGTCAGACAACAATCCCATCCGCTGCTCATTTTGATTTATTTTCGCAGTTTTTCTTATCTTTACCACATTAGAATATGTTTGAACAACACACTCTAGTTTTTCCGCTTACTCTACGGTCACGGTCAGAGTTACGCTTGCGCCGCCTGCGTACTTTCCATCTTCGCCGTCCAGTGCCGCTGTCAGAGTCGTAGTTCCTTTTTTCAGTCCGGTCAGTACAAAAGCTTCCGCTCCTTCTTCTTCTGTCTGTCCCACATAAGAAATCACACTCTCATCGCCTACCGTATATGTGATCGGTACATTCTTATAGCCATCTCTTCCCCAGGTATTTGTATACTGAGTGTGGAAGTACAGTGTTTTGGTTTCTCCCTCTGCTACCGTAATCGTTCCTTCGGTCTGAGCATAGTCCGCATCTTCATTGTACTCCATATCTTCTGCCCAGGTCAGTTCCCCGGTTCCCTCTGTGATTTCTACTGCAAATTTGGCAACAATCACATTCTGTCCGCTGTAGGAATACAGTCTTGTATTGGATTCGCCTTCCTGTCCTCCAACTCTGGCAATTCTGTCATTGTAATCTTTCTGGTCATCTTCTGTCAGATTGCTCCAGTTATTGAACGGAGTGGCATCGCTCTTGGTATTGTTGACCGGCATATACGCTCTGTCTGAAGACTGTGCCTTCTCTTCATATCCCGCCTCTTCATTTGCTGTTCTCTGTGCAAAATCTGCCGCTGTCTCAGATACCAGATACAGATACGTAAATCCTTCTTCCTGCTCATCTGCAGGCATTCCGTCATCTGATCTTTCTACTGTCTGCGCAGACAGCTTGCCACCGCTGGTGTCATAGGACACATAGGAATACTCCGAATCTTTGTAATTTCCGGCCATATGGGTCGAAGTATATTTATCATCCAGAAGACGTCCGCCCACATCTCCGTCTCTCCAGATAAATTCATCCCCTACCTCAAGATCCTGCATACTTTTAATCAATGTATAGAACTTCTCCGGAGAGGCTTCATCCTGAATGATCACATAAATTCCGTCGCCGTAGGTGAAGCTGTCTGTCTCATAATACACGCCCGGCTCATATTCCTGGTCAGTGACCGGATTGTCTGAGAGAATATAAGCTCCCTCATGCACATAATTTTCTGTATATTCTTCGCTGCAAATCCCGGAAATATCCGCATTCTCTGTTTCCTCTTCCAGTCCCATATGTGCGCCGTATTCATTATAAATCTGCACTTCGCTGCCCGGTCCGTTATCTTCCGGGCTGTACACGGCAAATGTATTCATGCTGCCAAACGCTGCCATACTCACTGCCATACCTGCTGAAATCATCTTTTTCCACTGTCTGTTTATTCTGCTCATGTTATAATCCTTCCTTTCTGTTCTACAGGACAGTTTCCCGTCCTGTGCTTTTCTATCCTGTTCCTGCAATCAGAGAGCCACGCCGCCCTGTTTCCGGGGAGTTTCCGTTTCACCCAGCTTCATGCATTCTGCTGTTAATGGTTCCGCAGTCGCATCATAGGGAGGTTTTTTCCCTGTTTCTGCGTTTTTTACTTGCTGCTTCCTGCCAGCTCGAGGCTCTCTCCTACCAGCTGTTTTGTCAGATCTGTCACTGCATCCTGCAGATAGCCGGGCAGATATTTTTTATTTCTTCCCTGGCCGCCTTCCGCTGTAATCGTATCAGTGGAATGATATCCTGTCTGCTGTCCTTCTCTTGTCCAGACAAGATTGACCCACAGTGTATCCTCCAGCGGTGACTCTTCAATGGCTTTGACTCCGATCTCATTGAACATTTCTCCCGGGAAACCTACGAGTGCAATCTTTCCGATACGCAGTACCTGCAGCGCTACCGGATAATCTCCGCCGTCAGAAGCCGGAATTGTCGTTGTTCCATACTCATAATTGATATTGGCGTTTCCGGTTTCTGTATCAATGTCTTTAATTGCCTCTACCGTATCAAAATACATCAGTTTGCCAAGCCACTCCAGAATCTCCTCGGATCCCTGATTGCCTGTCTCTTTCTCTCCGGTCTCAATGCTCGGGGTAAAATATTCATTTCCGAAAATCGGGTTCTGGTCTCCGGCTGCTCCCACCAGGAACATAGCTACTGCACCTTCATTCTGCTCTTCCAGCGCATTGCAGACATATCCACCGATGTCACTGGAAATACCTGTTTTTCCATCCAGCACCTGATTTGCATACATCACTACGCCATGCACCGCATAATTAAAAATAAATGCGACCGGATCTCCTGTCTCCACACTGGTAAACCGGATCACGGACAGCGTCTTGTCGGAGAAACCGTCAAATCCGTAACCCTGCGCCCAGTAGTACGTGCCATCCGGCTTGGTGTAACGGGCATTTCTGTTCACATTGATACCGCAGGTCGAATAACCGATGCCGATTTTTACCGGCTCCATGTTTGCCAGTGCTTCATCTGCCGCATCCTTCAGATGGTCATACACCAGATGTCCCCATTTCTGGAGATTGTCTACTTCCTCTGAATTTTCATCAAAGGTCAGATAATCCATGGTAATTTCATCTGTGATTTCCGGTGTTGCATGGGCATGTGTAGCCGTGTAGAAAATGGCATCCAGCGGTACGCCTGTGTGGTCACTCAGTTCCTGCGCAAACAGTGGACCATACGGACCTTTTCCTGTCTCATTGGAAATGATCAGTGCCGTTTTCTCTCCATCGTTCACCGCAATCACTCTGGTGTGCAGCTCATCAATCACACCCTCTGCGGTTGTGCGTCCCACTGCTGCGATCGGAAGCATTCCGTTCTCTTCCGTCGGCGTAATATCGCGCTCCGCTGCACCTGCCATCAGTGTGTATTCCACCTCCGGCTCAGGTGCTGCTATTGCTGTTCCTGCCATACACAGCACTGCTGCTGCAAAAATCCCTGCAATCCATTTGTTTTTGTTCCTTTTCATACCTTTCCTCCTGTCATTTTTATTCCCGCGGTTGACAAACCAAACAGTCATTCCTGCACAAATATCCGGTGACTGCCCCAAAGTCCAAGTCCCTGTCTGCAGAATACCCTGTTGCTTATCGCGGGTTCTTTGTTTTTCTGACAGCTTTCCTTCTGTCTGTACTTATGATAAAAAAAGAGCCGCCCGATATCAATCAGACGGCATACCAACATTTTGACTTTTCTGTTTTGCTCTTTCTCAATGCTCTCCATTTCACAGGTTTTCCTGATAAATGTCAGAAATTTTAAATCCGATCCTCGTAAACTCCCCCTCACTGCTCTCAATCACAGGCTCCACTCTGTCCGGATAAATCAGCTGAAGCCTCCGGTACACATTAATAAGTCCGATCCCATGCAGACCCGGCTCCGGCTCTCCAGCCTGACCGGACAGTTGCTGTTGCAGCATCTCCTGCGCTTTTGCGGACATTCCATTTCCATCGTCATACACAGTCAGCAGCACATCGTTCCCTTCCAGAACTGCACTGCAGCAGATAAATCCCTGACTTTTACTTCCCACGCCGTGGATAATCGCATTCTCTATCAGAGGCTGCAGCGTAACGGAAGGAATCTTCATATCTGCCAGATCCGGATCAAGCGTCTCCTCAAACACAATTCGATCCTGAAACCGCAGTTTCTGGATCTCTATATAATTTCCGGCTGTCTCAAATTCTTCCTCCATCGTCACAATCCGGTTAAACTGACTCAGCACAGCACGCAGAAACTGTGCCAGAAGATTTGAGGCATTCTGCACCCTCGGCGCATGTTCCAGATAAGCCAGCCTCGAGATCATATTCAGTGTGTTGAACAGAAAATGGGAATTAATCTGAGACTGAAATACTTTCAGTCTTGTTTTAGCTACCATTGCTTCTGCCTGGATTGCTTTCTCATGCTCTCTCTGCAGCTGGATTTCCAGATGCTGCTTCTGCCTGAGTTCATCATACTGAAGCCGGTTTTTATTCATCATCTGATAAAATGTCCGGTATAGAAGCCCCATCTCATCTTTTCTCGCTGTAGGTGCCTCTGAAATATCCCAGGTCTCTGTAGACGTCCGACGCACAATCTCAGTCAGTTGCTCTAACGGCCCGAGGAAATAATTGATAAACAGCATCACGGCCCCAAATATCAGCACCGTCACAACTATCAGCAGAGCAAGAATCTGCTGCTGCTTGCCGGCGGCCTCCCTGTTCTGCTGCACAATCCGGGAACTGATATATTCCTCTGTCTCGTTGATGGAATAAGGTGTAAAAGCCATAACCAGCGAATACAGATGCTCCGCTGTCTCCATCTCTCTCAGCGCAGCCGTATCTGCCTCATCCGTCTCTTCCTTCAGGCGCGCAATCTGTTCTGCCTCATCCAGATAGCTCTGACACAATCTCCCCAGATTGACTGACTGCGGCCCGATCTGCGCATCCTTCAGCAAAGAAACAAACTGTGCCAGCTCGTCCCCACTCTCTCTGTACATCTGAAGATAATCTTCATTTTTATATCCCACATAATTTTTCAGATTACTCTGCGTCCTGGCAATGCTGGCATATCCGCTGTAATACTCTTCCCGCAGGGAAGTAATGCCTTGCACATTCTCCGTGATTCTCCTGTTATTGGCAGCAAACAGCACCGCTACCATCATTCCATACGCCAGAAGACAGATACAGAATATGAGAAGCTTGCACCGTGAAGAATGCAGAAATGACACTTTTTCTCTCATTCATTCTCCTCCTTCGCTCCCCAACCTTCGGCCTGCTCTGCCCAAAGCTGCTGATATCTGGACACCGTCACCCCATTCCGTTTTCGAAATACTTCACAGAAATAGGTTTTGCTGGAAAATCCGCAGGCAGACGCCAGTTCATCCAGTGCAATCCCAGGCTTCTGCCGCATCAGATTCTTTGCATGTTCCAGGCAGATCCCTGTCACTGCATCACTGAAATTCTGACCTTTCATCTTTTTAAAATAACGGCTGAAATAAGACTGATCCATGCCCATCCGGGCGGCAGCATCCGGAAGTGTGATGTGATCTGCCGGATTTTGCCGGATCCAGTCCAGCACATCCTCCAATGCGCCCTGACTGCGCGGCTGTGCTCCATCCCCAAGCTGTCCCATCAGCTCCGACAGCCATATTTCCTGTTCCCTGTTTTTCAGAAACAGAGAAAAAAACAGTTCTGAAAAATCGCGCTTCGGCCAGATATTCATCAGCGCCTCAAGAAAGAGCGGCACCAGCTCCCAGAATACATTCTCCTCACTTCCCGAGAAATTCTCCTGCAACCGCCTGATATACCGCCTGGCCTGATCCGATGCGCCATCCCTCAGATAGCGGTTCAGACGGCCATTTATTTTTTCACGCTCTTTTTTATTTAACAGCTGCCATGTCCTGGCCGGCATCCGTATCCCGCCGGACAGATATTTCCCGCCAGTCATATTGACGATCCTGCGGCAGGCACACACAATTTCCGCATAATCATCACAGGGACCTTCTGCCGCCGCTTCCATATGCGCTGCCTCCCTCATGGCAAAATAAGCAATCAGATACACCAGCGTATACAGTCGTGCCGGATCCATCCTCTGTTCGGGCTGCAAAATCATCAGGCAGTGGCTCTCATCCATATATTCGGAATTTCCTCTCCTACAAATCGGGGCTCGCAGATTGCGGAAATGACTTCTAACCATGCTTTATATTTAAAAAGCGAAAATTTTATTGAGTCTCATTTTCTTTTATTCTGTCTGAATAAATCTGATAAGCAATAAAGACCTGATCACATGTCTCACCCCGCAGTAGCTTTACAGCTGTTTTCACGCTCTCATATCCCATCTGTTTCTGATTCTGCCCGATCAGTACACATATCTTTCCTTTTTCCATCAGATCTGCCGTCTCATCCGTATAGTCAAATCCATACACCTGCACCTGATCCGACAGCCCATACTGGCTTATAGACTGCACGGCCATCTTGGTATTCCCTTCCGTCAGTGTAAAGATCACATCTGTCTTCGGCTTCTGTTCCAGCACTTCTCTCAGCATTTCTGATCTATGTACCTCGCTCTCATCTTCCATCGACAGCAACACCAGCTTTTTCGTTCCCTGCTCTCTCAGGACCTGCTCGATTCCCTCTCTGCGCAGCGCCATATTTTTCATTTTGATATTCTTTTCGCTGTAAATCAGCAGAGCCGTACCGTTTTCTTCTGTATTATCCAGTGCCAGCTGAGCTAACTCTCTGCCGGCATCGACATTGTCTATCTCCACGCAGGCATCCCGCAGATCTTCTGGCACATCGTTATCGATCATGACAATTTTGATGCCTTTCTCTCTCGCCTCCCGCAGCAGTTCATCGGTTCTCTCATCCGCCTCTCCGGAATAAGAGACAATCACAGCATCCGCCTGATAAAAAATGGTCATTTCCAGCGCACTGTTTAAGTCAATCGCCGGATAATTATTATATGACTCTGTATAGATAATCCCAAGATCCACCTGTTCATCCACGGAGGCTTCCTCAATCCCGTCCAGAACCTCTTTCCAGTAAATCCCATTGTTCTTGGCCGGCAGGATCGCCGTCACACGATACTGCTCTGTTCCGTTTTCCTGCTCTGCCGCACAGCCTGTCGTCAGCAGCGCGCTGTATGCTGCCGTGATAATACCCGCCAGAAGCAAGCGCAATCCATGTTTTTTTCTTTTCCCCATTTTACCCTTTCCCTTTTTATTTCACGTAACGCAATTTCCTGTGACGCATCTTGCCGGAGGCTTTTTATTTCACAGGACGCAATTTCCTGTGAAATGAAAAAGAGGCAGGGAACCTTCCCTGCCTCCACAACTCTTGAGTAAGAGTTATTATTTCTCTTTCAGAACCATATGTCTCGGAGTTCCGTTTACCATGAACGGATTCAGCTCGCCCAGGATCAACGGACGCGCATATTTTACGTACTCTTCTCCGATATCGGTACCGTTGTTTACGATCCACTCAGCCGGAACCGGACGCTCTACGTTTGCAATTGCATGGATATCGTAGATGCTGTATCCTACTTCGTACGGGCTTCTGGATTTCACATCGATGGTAATCATCATACCGGTCTGTCCGTCTTCTGCTGCCTTGCATGCCAGATAACCAACGTTGAATGCCTCGTTGATATCGTTCAGAGATGCCATATGTGTAGCTGCTCTCTGCAGAGTGGAGAACTCGATTGCTCTGGTCTTCAGGCCTGTCTCAGCTGCGATTCTGTTTGCCAGAACTACAGCACAGCCAGAAAGCTGTTTGTGTCCGAATGCATCTACATAGTCAGCGCCGCCGCCCAGTTCGCATACGAAACGTCCGTCAGCAATCTTAATACCTTCAGAAACAGCGATAACAACAGAGTGCTTTCTTGCAGCCAGATCTTTTACTCTTGCCATGAAGTCATCCATGTCAAAGGTAACTTCCGGAACGTAGATCATATCCGGTCCTTCGCAGTCCTCGTCTCTTGACAGAGCTGCTGCAGCGGTCAGCCATCCTGCATGACGTCCCATGATCTCAACTACGCATACGGTAGGTTTCTCAACACCGAAGCTTGCGTTGTCGCGGATGATTTCTTTCATGGAAGTAGCGATGTATTTTGCAGCTGAACCGTAGCCCGGGCAATGGTCAGTGATGGGCAGGTCGTTGTCGATGGTCTTGGGAACGCCCATGAATCTCTGGGGTTTGCCCTTCAGTGCAGCATAGTCAGACAGCATCTTAATGGTGTCCATGGAATCGTTTCCGCCGATGTAAAACAGGCACTCGATGTCATGTTTTTCCATGATCTCGAAAATCTTGTCATATACAGCTTCGTTTCCTTCGATCTTCGGCAGTTTGTATCTGCAGGAACCTAAGAATGCAGACGGAGTTCTCTTTAACAGCTCAATGTCCTTCTCATCCTTAATGTAATCAGCCATATCAATCAGATCGTCATTCAGGAAGCCCTGGATGCCGTGATGCATACCATAGATCTTCTTTACGCCTAATTCCATAGCTTTGCTGACTACACCAGCCAGGCTTGAGTTAATAACAGCGGTAGGTCCGCCGGACTGTCCTACAACGATATTTCCTTTCATCGTCAATTCCTCCTAATTTTGAATAAATATTAATGTACCTTTCGCCGACACTGCCGGCATCTATACACAGGGACACACTTCCAGGCCAGGGGCCAGGCCCCGTTTATCTTCTGTCCAGTCCCGGTATAAGCAATCACACAGGCATTTTCAGAAATGCCTCACAATACGTGGTATCCCGACTCCTGTCTCGGTGCCTGTCTGTCTCAGACATGCTCGGGCAAAATCGAAAATTTCTCCAAACAGACGCTGTCTTCTCAGAAATCAAATTTGTCTTCGAAATATGCTTTCAGATCTTCGATCTTCACACGCTCCTGCTGCATGGTGTCACGGTCACGCACGGTTACTGCGCCGTCCGTCTCAGAATCAAAGTCATAGGTAATACAGAACGGAGTTCCGATCTCATCCTGTCTTCTGTATCTCTTACCGATATTTCCGCGATCATCAAATTCGCAGTTATATTTCTTGGAAAGCATGGTGTAAACCTTCTCAGCACCCTCATTCAGCTTCTTGGAAAGCGGAAGCACACCGATCTTAACAGGAGCCAGTGCCGGATGGAAATGAAGTACAGTACGCACATCTCCGCCTTCCAGCTCTTCCTCATCGTAAGCACTGCACAGGAATGCCAGAACCACACGGTCTGCTCCAAGTGACGGCTCAATAACATACGGAATGTATTTTTCTTTCTTCTCATCATCAAAGTAGCTCATATCCTCGCCGGATACATTCTGATGCTGAGTCAGGTCATAATCGGTTCTGTCAGCAATGCCCCACAGCTCACCCCATCCGAACGGGAACAGGAATTCGATATCTGTAGTTCCCTTGCTGTAGAAGCACAGCTCTTCCGGAGAATGGTCACGGGCACGCATCTCATCATCTTTCATGCCGAGAGATTTCAGCCAGTTGATGCAGTAGCTTCTCCAGTACTGGAACCAGTCAAGGTCGGTTCCCGGCTGGCAGAAGAACTCCAGCTCCATCTGCTCGAACTCACGGGTACGGAATGTGAAGTTACCCGGTGTGATCTCATTACGGAAAGATTTACCGATCTGTCCGATACCGAACGGGATCTTCTTGCGGGATGTTCTCTGCACGTTCTTGAAGTTTACAAAGATACCCTGTGCCGTCTCCGGACGCAGATAAACCGTATTTTTCGCATCCTCGGTAACACCCTGGAATGTCTTGAACATCAGGTTGAACTGACGGATATCGGTAAAATTGTGTTTGCCGCAGGAGGGACACGGAACATTGTGATCCTCAATGAAGTTCTTCATCTCTTCCTGTGAGAACGCATCAATAGGCTTGTCCAGTGTAATGCTCTTTTCCTCGCAGTAATCTTCAATCAGCTTGTCTGCGCGGAAACGCTCATGGCACTCCTTACAGTCCATCAGAGGATCAGAAAATCCACCCAGGTGTCCGGAAGCTACCCATGTCTGAGGATTCATCAGAATAGCACAGTCAACGCCCACATTGTAGGGATTTTCTGTAACGAACTTCTGCCACCACGCTTTTTTTACGTTGTTTTTCAGCTCAACACCGAGATTGCCATAATCCCAGGTATTTGCCAGGCCGCCGTAGATCTCAGAACCCGGATATACAAATCCTCTGCCCTTCGCCAATGCGACGATTTTTTCCATTGTCTTTTCCATATTTCTCCTCCTAAATATCAAAATTCATATATGATATACAAATATGTCTTTTCCAGATCCTTGGCAGTCACAGGCTCATTCTCAACCTCTGTGTAAACAGCTGAGGACGGAAGCACCAGTCCTTCTTGCGCTGAAGAAGTCGTCGTATCTGTCGGACGAACTTCTCTGGCACTCATCGGTGATGCATTGGCGCTGACATACACCACATCCCCCGGCACCCTCACTATATGAGACATATCCGTCACCAGTACCTGATATTCTTTATGCTTTAAAGCCTCCTCATTGGACAGCCCATCCGCTGTCACCTGCCCGTCATCTACCTGTCTGAACTGATTGTAAAACAGATATCCGTCAATCTCAGCTCCCAGCATGGAACCGTTATAGAACCGGACATTATTGTAATCTGCATAATCCTCTGCCGACGCATACGTCATGGTCAGTTTTACCTGACCGCCTTCTATCATCAGGCTGTCAATCCGGATGGCGTCTGCACCGTGTACCTGGTTGTACTCTGATACAGAACTCTCCACCATACTCTTCAGCTCATCTGCATTATAATAGCTCTGATCCAGCTGGTCAATTACTGTCTCCGACACAGTGCCGTCTTTTTTCATATCCAGCGCTGTCTCTTTCGGCTCCCAGGGCTTTTCGCCGATCATGCCGCATCCGCCAAGCAGCAGCGTACACATTAAAACAGCGGCCATACTGCCGGTTTTCCCTGCTCTCATGCATCTCCTCCTAAACCGCAGCCGGACACTGGCTGCCCGGCTACCTAAACAATCCTATTTATTATATCGTTAAAACTTCAGCTTGTAAAGAGGACATTCTCAATCCGCTCAGCCGCTTGTCAGAAGTTCCAGCGAGTGAAACCTGCGATCCACATACCGCTCCCGGATCTGATCCTGCAGCTTTGCAATATTCTCCAGCACCTCATTCCTTACCACAAACGTATAAAGTTTCTGCAAAGGCGCATGGATCGCATAATAAAGCGTATACCGGACTGCCTCCGGCAGCGCCTCATCTTCCGCCAGATCCTGCGGATATTCCCCGTTTATCACCATCAGACGGATCTCAAACACGTAGCGCACCAGCCTGTCAGGGAGACTCTCCCGCCCCAGGGCAAGCAGGGATGCATACAGAAGATTCAGCATCATGGATGCATCCAGGTTTTCCTGTCCGTAGTAGTCGGCAAACTCCATAAAATAGCAGCCGTAACAGGTAGCCTCAAAATCTGCTTTTACCTGTTCAAAATACTGGGAAATCTCCGCCGATACCAGCGTATAGGCTGTCCGCCCCTCATACACGGTAAATATTCCGAAACAAAACGGGCTTGATGCGGCCAGCAGCGGACTGTTCTGGCGGCGGGATCCTCTTGCAAATACCGCAATTTTGCCTGCTTCTTTCGTCAGCAGCACCACGCGCCTGTCATAATCTCCTGCCGGGGCAGACGACAGCACCATCCCTGTCAGCTCCATTTTCTGACTCATATGTGCCACCTTCTTTTACCTAACCTGCACTCTGCTCTATACATCCTTCTTGTCATATCCGAAGTTTTTGATCATAAAGTCGCTGTCACGCCAGTCTTTTTTTACCTTGACCCACAGCTGCAGATTCACTTTCATCTCCAGCATATCTTCAATCTCGCGGCGCGCCTGGCTGCCGATTTTGCGCAGCATACTGCCGCCTTTTCCGATAATAATACCTTTGTGGGAATCCCTCTCGCAGATAATGGTAGCATCGATATCCATGATTTCGCTGCCCGGCCGCTCTTTCATACTGTCAATCGCCACCGCAATACCGTGAGGGATCTCTTCATCCAGGCATCGCAGTGCTTTCTCCCTGATCAGTTCGGCCGTGATCTGGCGCTGCGGCTGATCCGTCACGGTATCCTCGTCATAAAACTGAGGCCCGTATGGCAGATATTTGAGGATCGCATCAATCACCGTCTGCAGATTGTTCCCTCTCAGCGCAGATACCGGGATCATATCTGCGAAATCATAAATCTGCCGATACGCATCCAGAAATTTGGATACATCTTCTTTCTTGACTGTATCAATCTTGTTCATTATCAGAATAACCGGCGTATTCACCTGCTTTAACTGCTCCGCAATATGACGTTCCCCTTTTCCGATAAATGTGGAAGGCTCCACAAGCCACAGGATCACATCCACCTCGCTGAACGTGCGCTCTGCCACCGTCACCATGTATTCTCCCAGCTTATTCTTGGCTTTGTGAATCCCCGGTGTGTCCAAAAATACAATCTGCCCATTCTTACAGGTGTACACCGTCTGGATCCGGTTTCTTGTCGTCTGCGGTTTATTGGATGTGATGGCAATTTTCTGACCAATCAGGTGATTCATTAATGTAGACTTTCCCACATTGGGTCTTCCGATCAGTGTGGCAAATCCTGATTTAAATTTTGCATTTTCTATCATATGTTCTCTCTGTACTTTCTTGTTTCAACTCACAGTCGGTAAAATGTTTTTCCAAACACGCTCCGGCTATGATAACTCCTCCAGATGCATAAACAGATCGCTTTCTTCTTTCAGCTTCTCCTCATTTCCCAGCACACAGATGCAGTTTTCATCCAGCACTGCCTGCACCAGCGGTGCCAGGCTGCGGATATCTTCCTGGCTGGCGGCAAGCACCTGATCCCTTTCTCTCTGCAGCTGTTCTGCACTCAGTCCGCACAGATATCCCATCAGAGATCTCCTTCCTCTGGCTGCCGGGTTCAGCGGTGTATCCATATCACTGATCGTTCCGATCACATACTTTGTCATATCACGCGGCTCCACGGTGAAATGCTCCAGATATTCCGGGATCCCTTCGTATACCTGATTGGTCTTCCGCAGATGCGGATCACGGTAAGAAGTAAAGAGACTGTCCCCGTTTCTTCCAAATCCCGCGCTGCATCCGTAAGCGCCGCCCACCACGCGGACATTGCTCCACAGATACTCATATCCCATAATCACCTTCAGAACTTTCAGTACGCCGGTATAGGCAAAACCGGACTTTTTGAAATTGCCGCAGCGTCCCACATACTGCACCTTGGCCGGTGTCAGGAATCCCTCGTTTCTCTTTTCCGCTGTCAGTCCTTCAAAGTAATTCGGCAGCCCACATGTACCCTCTCCCGGGATCTGCTGCAGCAAAGAACTCATCTCCCGTTCTGCTGTCTTCAGACCGGCCTCTTCGCCTGTAAAACTGATCATCAGATTTTTTTTCTGAATCAGCAGCGACAGAATTTCTTTCATTTTTTTCTTCAGTGTTTCTTTCTGCTCTTCAAAATGTTCTTCCATTTCTTTCACGGCCTGATAGAAGCCAATGCCGCTGATACTGTCCTGGAACAGATAAGCCGGAGACTCATAGGACATTCCACGAACCGCTGCTGTAACACTGCCCGCGGAATTAAGCTGAGCCAGCAGCCGTGACCGGAGCTTTTTGATAATTTCCAGAAGCCTCTTTTCCTGATCCAGGTCAGAAGTAAACAGAATCTCGCCTATCATCCGGAAACAGTATCCAATTTTATCATACAGCGTCCTTACCTGGATTCCAAGAGCTGCCCTGATTTTTGCGGAATCATTCTCATCCGGAAACAGACTGATCCCCGGCGTGATGCCGCCTGTATTCATATTGATCTCATTGTACAGCTCTCCGTAGCCATAATGTTCTGTATTAACCATTCCCAGCACATTTTTCAAAAGCCCCAGATACACCAGGTCTTCCTGCCGGATCCCCGAAGCGTCAAACAGCAGCGTCATATAGGCAATTCCGTTGGTAGCATAATCATGATGCAACACGCGAACTCCATTCCACTCCAGCTCCCTGTTCGAAAACGGCATGGCTTTTTTGCCAAGATCCTCTCTTGTCAGTACCGGGATCGCCTCCAACTCTTCCTGCGTAGATGGCGTCTCCTGAAACAGACGCAGCTTCTCTGTCTTTTCCACCAGCTCACGGATCTGCTCCTCACTCAGAGATGCCTTATAGCGGCTCAGTTTTTCCCTCGTCTCCTGCTCTATCCTGGCCGTCAGCCCCTTCTCCGGCTCCACAGTCACAAACGATGCATGAGGATTGTCCAGCAGCCAGGTACGGATCAGCTGTTCATAATATCCTGTTCCAATCTGTTCTTTCAGATAGTCATAATCTCCCAGCTGTTTCAGATAATCAAACGGTTTTCCGTCATCATAAAGCCAGCTGTCAAACACATCAAGGCCATACATCAGACCCTTGGGATATGAACCATAGTCCGCCTCGCGGAATTTAAATTCCATAATATTGATCGCTGCCCGGATCGCTTTTTCATCCACACCGTCATGCACCAGACACTCCAGTTCATCCCTGATCAGCTGCTCAAATCGCTGTCTGTCCGAAGAGTTGGCATTCTTTGCAATAATCGAAAAAACCGGCTGGTACACGCCGCTGTCATAGGAACTCATAATATCTTTTCCTACCTGCGCATCCAGAAGCACCTGCTTCAGCGGAGCCCCCGGAGCCTCCAACAGCGCATATTCCAGCACCGCAAACGCATTGGCAAGTCTCGTATCCAAGCTGGTGCCCACTACTACATTGTAGGAAAGATACGTATTGTCCTCCTGCGTATCTCCCTGCGCAATGGAATACTTCCTCTGTACTTCCGCCGGATGCTCAAACGGACGCTGCAGTGCAATAGCAGAATCCACCGGCGTACAGTCAAACTGACTCAGATATTCCTGATCCAGCCAGTTTAAGCGCTCCTCAAAATCCATCTTTCCATACAGATAAATGTAGCTGTTAGACGGATGATAATACTTTCTGTGAAAATTCAGAAATTCCTCATAGGTCAGATCAGGAATACACTCCGGATCCCCACCTGATTCATAATGATACGTATTATCCGGGAACAGAGAATTTAGAATTTCCCGCTCCAGCACATCATCCGGTGAGGAAAAAGCTCCTTTCATCTCGTTGTAAACCACACCGTTATAGACCAGCTCATCTTCCGGATTCTCGATCTGATAATTCCAGCCCTCCTGGCGGAAAATCTCTTCCTTCTTATAAATATTCGGGAAGAATACCGCATCCAGGTACACATCCATCAGATTGGCAAAATCTGTGTCATTACAGCTGGCCACCGGAAACATTGTCTTGTCCGGATAGGTCATTGCATTCAGAAATGTATTCATGCTTCCCTTTACCAGTTCCACAAACGGATCCTTGGACGGGAACTTACGGCTTCCGCACAGTACCGTATGCTCAATGATATGCGCCACTCCGGTACTGTTTTCCGGAGTTGTGCGGAATCCGATATTAAATACCTTATTTTCATCTTCATTCTCCAGCACCATCACTCTGGCACCGCTTTTTTTGTGTCTGATCAGATATCCCACAGACTGCACATCAGGAATATTTTCCTGCATCACCAGCTCATATGCCGGCAGCTTTTTTATATCCATATTCCATCTCCTATCATCCGGTCATTCTTCTTTCAGAATGCTGGATGATTCCCCTTTCTTTCAATTTCCGAGTATTGTCAAATACTCCCTTTATTATATCAGATGGGAAAGCGACTCCCACCTCTATAGGTGGCGGGAAGCAAGTTAGTATCAGTGGTGGGAGTCAATCCCCCATCTGATATAGCCTCCGGCCGGATTGCAGAGGCATTCCTGAATTTTATTCTAATCCCGGAAAATCATCACAATTTTCTATACTCGAAGCTTCTGACAGGACGGATCTATCTCAGACTGTGCGATTATCTTCTCCTATAAGATCCCAGCCTTTTCCCTCCTACATATACCTGCGCTCTTTTGTGATGATGGTGTCTTGCCAGACAGATGGCGCTCTCACCCAGGATCAGCACCAGGATCAGAACCGCGCAGTGCAGAAAATACGTATCCGGCAGGATCAGGATCACCGGATCTGTGCTGCTGTCAAACAGCCAGTAATTATTTTTGAAAAAAATATGATGAAATGTCACAAAAAATGTCTCCCAATTCATCGCCACTAAAACCCCCAACACAATCGGAAGTCCCAGCGCCAGGATCCCTGTCATCTTCTGATAGCTCCAGCTGCGCCGCTTCGCATGACGCACCACGCCAATCAGCGACAAGACTCCGCTGACTATACACGCATACTGTATCACAACAAAAATACGCTTCACTTCCTGAAAGTGGATCTGCCCGGTTTCTGACATGATCAGTGTCGGAAACTTCAGCTCTCCCTGATACCAGAACTGATTGTACCGGATCAGCGCATCATAATTAGCTCTGATATCCGCTCTGCTCATTCCTGTTTCCTTTTCCAGCCCCAGTAATGTGATATCCATATAGTATAACCATCTGGAATTTAAAACAATCACCACAGCCAGTGTAAAAAGAAATGTAGTTAAAATCAATGTCAGAAGCAGATTACTTCCGAATTCTTTTCCTCGTTTTCCTTTTTTCCCACCCACGCCTCTGCGCTCCTTATCTCTTCTTCATCGCTTACGAAAAACTTTTTCTATATACATTCAGGCAAATAGCAAAACTTGGTTATCGGACAAATACCGTAATCCGTGCTTATTATTGTACTTGTTTCCCGGCGTTTATTCAATACCCAATTCTATAATAAAAAGGCAGGGTCCTTTCGGATCCTGCCCATTATTTTCACCTGCCTGATGTGCCGGTAAGACTTATCTGCTGATTAGTCTTCTTTTGCTCCATACAGAGTGATCAGTTTGTTCAGATATTCATATCTTTCTTTGTTGCATTCTGCGTTCTTAGCGAACAGCTTCTCTGCTCTTTCCGGATTAGCACGTTTCAGAGAGTTGTAACGTACCTCACCATCCAGGAATTCCATCAGATCTCCAGTCGGAGCCTTGGAGTCCAGAGTGAATGCAGCTTTGCCTTCTGCCTTCAGAGCCGGATTGAATCTGAAGCAGTGCCAATAACCAGCCTCTACAGCCAGCTGTTCCTCAGTCTGAGCTTTTGCCATACCTTTCTTGATACCGTGGTTGATACACGGAGCATAAGCGATAATCAGGGACGGTCCCGGATATGCCTCTGCCTCAGCAATAGCTTTTACAGTCTGATTATAATCAGCACCCATAGCGATCTGAGCAACGTATACATAGCCGTAGCTCATTGCAATGCTTGCCATATCTTTCTTCTTCACTTCTTTACCGCCAGCAGCAAACTGAGCTACTGCACCCGGCTGAGTAGACTTGGAAGCCTGTCCGCCTGTGTTGGAGTAAACCTCGGTATCGAATACCATAACGTTGATATCCTGACCGGAAGCCAGTACATGGTCAACGCCGCCAAATCCGATATCGTAAGCCCATCCGTCACCACCAAAGATCCACTGAGATTTCTTTGCCAGATAATCTTTGTCTTTCAGGATTTCTTTTGCCTTATCACATCCGCATGCTTCCAGAGCTGCTACCAGTTTGTCTGTAGCTGTTCCGTTCGTAGCGCCTACACCGAAGGTATCCAGCCATTCCTGACCAGCTGCCTTTACTTCTTCGTTGGTTCCGTTGGCAACCAGGTCCTCAACCTTAGCTTTCAGACCGTTTCTGATTGCTTTCTGAGCCAGCAGCATACCATAACCGAACTCTGCGTTATCTTCGAACAGAGAGTTAGACCATGCCGGACCCTGTCCCTTAGCGTTTACAGTGTACGGTGTGGACGGTGAAGAGTTACCCCAGATAGAGGAGCATCCTGTTGCGTTCGCAATGTACATTCTGTCGCCGAACAGCTGAGTGATCAGTTTTGCGTACGGTGTCTCACCGCATCCGCCGCAAGCGCCTGAGAACTCAAGCAGCGGCTGTTTGAACTGAGATCCTTTTACAGTATTTTCTTTGAATTTCTCTACTACATCTGTCTTGATCGGCAGCTCTACTGCATAATCGAATGCAGCCTGGCAGCCTTCGTTTGCTTCCATGTTCTCCATAGCCAGTGCTTTTGCACCCTTCTTGCCCGGGCATACGTTTGCAC
>CAKRNX010000024.1 GCA_934371475.1 uncultured Lachnospiraceae bacterium | reverse complement strand
CCCCGCGGGCTACTGCTTTGGCAGCACAGCTTTTGTTCCGCGCGCGAGCAGGCTTCTTTTCTGCGAGCTGCGCATCTTGCCGGAGGCTTTTTATTTCACAGGGCGCAATTTCCTGTGAAATAACAAAAGTGTGCTTCACACACCCCGCGGGCAAGATTGCCGAAACTATATCAAAGTT
Source organism: uncultured Lachnospiraceae bacterium (assembly GCA_934371475.1). Lineage (GTDB taxonomy): Bacteria > Bacillota > Clostridia > Lachnospirales > Lachnospiraceae > Merdiplasma. The sequence continues at coordinate 20,675 of CAKRNX010000024.1, read as the reverse complement.
GGGAGTCACCTCACATCTGATGTTTGGGTCAGTTCCCACTCCTTCCGCCATTCCTGCCGCTCGCCCGCCTCTGCCTCGCTGCTGCTGTACTGCACCAACTCCAGCGAGAATGATGATTTCATATTTCCATATTGGTCAATTACCTTCAGAAGATCTGCGATACGGTTCATTTCCTCCGTCACTTTTCCGTCTCCCAGCAGCATTTTTGTGAAGAACAGATCGTATCTGTTCTCTTTCAGTTCCGGTATCTGTGCCAGTTTCAGCTCCGCCAGCCGATCATTCCGGAAGCAAAGATAGATCATTTCCTGCTTCTCTTCCGCATTCTGCAAGAATTTCTGCGTGCTCTCAGACGTCCCGCGAAATGTGACATGCCAGCCGGAGTCATCCTGTTCTCTCATCTCCGGCACGATCTTTGCCTCAGAAAGCAGCTCGCGACTGCCCTGCTGATCTTCTAGGTACAGCGATCCGTAGCTGCACAGGATCTCCATCAGAAACTCTGACATATCCGCCTGTTTCATCCGGATCACCAGTTTCGCTCCATTCTTCCCCGCTGTCCCTATGGCATACGGCACCTGCAGCGTTTCCAACCGTTCAGAGAGATCACTGAGATTATAATAATAATCACCCCCATTTTTCTTCCAGTCCTCCTCGCAGCTGTATTCCATGGTAACTGCCGGTTCCCCGATCTGTGCTCCATTCGTCCAGTGCTCTGCCTTTTCATTGATCCGCTCCAGCCAGTTAAACCGTATTGCATCCTCCCGCCCAGGCCATGTTTCAAGCATACTCCGCAGTTTTTCCTCCCCACGCTCGCTCACTTGTATGACCAGCAGCACCGTCACTGCCAGCAGCAACGCAGCTCCTGTCCTTCTGTAATTTCTCTCTTTCTTCTTCTGCCGCCGCCGTGCAAGCCAGGAGGACAGCTCCTGCTCCAGTTCTGTGCAATCCCGATAAGAGTCTCCCGCTTCCAGGTGCAGACCCTTTTCCACAATTTTCCGAAACGACGCATCTGCTTTTACACCACATTCTTCCAGCGGCTGCATCTCATCAAACAAAATTCTCAGCATCCTGGACGGTGGTTTTCTGCCGCTGACTCCCTCATAAAGGATCTCGCACAGCGCATACACATAACCACCTCCGGACTGTCTCCCTTCCTGCCCACAGATATCCTGCGGAAGGCTCAGTCCGCCATCATCATTTTTGTAAAGAAGCGCAGATGTCACCGGCAGATCCGTCACTCCGGCCTTCTCCAGTCCCGCAAGATCTGCCGCCAGCGGTCGGATCATCATCGCCAGCTCCTCCTCCGTGATCCGCCCTCTTTCCCTTATATAATCAGAAAGCCGGATTCCCTCCGGCCGTTCTCGTCTCCCACCTTCTGAGGCATTCTTATTTTCTGTTTCTGTCATACTTTCTGAAACATTCTCATTTGCTGTATATTCTCTCTCCATGTCTGTCACCACCACGCAGTATGTCGAAAAGATTCTTCTGTCAGATATTCCCGGAATAATTTGCTCTCCTTGAGCAGTTCCATAATTGCCTGCTGCTCCGGATCCGAATCCATTCCACGGTAATAAAGCAGTTCCCTCTTCCCCTTTTTGACGGCAATAGTGATATGCTGGCCATTTTCGCTGCTGCCCGGATACCACACAATCCTCCCATAATATGCCAGATCCTCCCCGCATGTCTCAAACAGCTGCCTCATCGTCTCAATCATTTTTTCCGCGTAAGCTTTATCCAGATCCATATGCAGACAGATATCCAGCTCATTCACATACCCTCTGGATTCTCTGACCCCTGCCTGCGGATTCAGCACACCAAGCACCTGTCCGATCCGCTGCAGCTCATCTGAACGCGGAACCAGCTGACGGTTCTGCGTCTGTCCCTGCGCCTCCACCCTGTGCTCCGCTGAACTGTACTGTGCCTCAAGGCAGTAAACACCTGTTATATATCCGTCACTCTCCGTATTCTGCGCCCGCTCCAGCAGACGCAGCAAAGGCAGATCTTCTTCCTCAAAGCATCCGTCCAGGCTCCAGAGATTCTCCCGAAATTCATGAGATCCTGTCTGCGTCACGCTGCTCAGTTCCATCCGCGCCAGCAGATATCCGCCCGCCGCCAGATAAAGACTGTCTTTTCCGTCATCCAGCAGCTCCTGTTCCCAGGCCTGCACCTTTTCCAGCTCATTCTCACCGATCTCATAATCCAAAATCCAGGTTCCATCCTGCCCTTTTTTTAACTCCAGCTCTCCAAATTTGCGGAAATAGTCAGAATTCCCCAGATCCTCTGCCGTCCCGTCGCACAGCCAGACATTCTGCTGTTTTGCCGCCAGCTCCCGGCCAATAAATTCATTGCAGTCCTGCTGCGCCATACGCAGCACAATTCTGCCGCTCCCATCCGGCACATTCCCCACCGCATAAGGCTTTTGCAGCGCATCTGCCTTGTACTTGAGCTCGTACAGCTGGCTGCCCCAGGCACCGTCCGTCATTGCCTGATCGTAATCACCTCCGTACAGCAGTGTCACCGCCGGTTCTTCTATCTGCCCGACCTGACGCTGGTACTCCCCCCACATGCCGCTCTTTTCTTCCCAGTCTGCCGGTATCTCGTACTTTACCTCAAGAGCTGACGCAAGCGGCGGGATCTCCCAGAACAGCTTCCATCTTTCACCGCTGTTTTCCCCGCAGTTCTGGTAAAACACCGTCCAGTCTCCATCCGGATCCGTATAAAACGCATATTTTTTTCGATCCCAGCTCCCCGGATCCACAACCAGCATCATGTAATCCTCCGGATCGTTCTGCAGCTTTTCCTGCATTTTTTCTTTCAGACGGGAACCTGCCTCCTCTGTCAGATGAATTTCCCAGTATCCATTCTCTGCATCATGGGAATAACTGGCGCTCATATCTTCCGGAAGGTGATACTCCACCGGTGGTTCTCCTTCCTTTTTTTCCACACAAGCCACATCGTCCCGCTCAATCGGCTCCATCTCATAATGCGTGCCGCTCTCACCGCGCTCTACCACCGTCACATACGTTTCCAGAGGCTGTGAAAGATACTGTTTTACTTTCTTTTCTATTCCATCTGTCAGGCTGCCATCCTCAAAAAAAGCCAGAGGCAACGTAATCTCCAGCCCTGTTTCCCTTATCTCCATCAGATATCTGTCCTCGCCAGTCAGCACATCCAGCCTCTGCCTGACGATATCTGCCGCCTCCCGGTACTCTCTGCTGCTCATCGTCTCATCAGAAGTCAGCAGGATCGTCTCTGTTTTTTCATATCCGAAAAACAGCTCAACCCGGTGGGCCTGCTTATAGCGATATCCGGTCAGTCCGATCAGCACAGCCGCTCCAAACATCGCACAGGCGGCCAGAAATTTTTTTCCGCCGCCTCTTGTTTTCTTCCCGGATGCCATCCGCAGCTTTACTTCCCGAAGCATCTGTCCCATACTCTGATAACGGTCTTTCGGCTGAATGTTCAGCCCTTTTTTCAGGATCCTCTCAAGCCCCGGATCTATGGAAATGCCAAGCTCTGACGGCATCTTCAGATCATCATGAAAGCTGCGCGCCGCGGAGAGAAGCGGATTCTGCCCTGTGATCCCGCGGTAAATTGTTCCGCACAGCGCATAGATATCTGTCCAGGGTCCCTGCGCGTCTGCTTCTGAATACTGTTCTGGCGGCGCATAGCCATTTTTTAATTCTACCGTATATGACTGCGCTTTCATATAATCCCGAGCCGAACCGAAGTCTATCAATTTCAGCCGCCACACGCTCCCATCGTCCGTACCGGGATTTCCCATTACCATAATATTGTCCGGGCTGATGTCTCTGTGTATCACACCGCAGCGATGGATCTTATCCAATGTCCCCATCAGCGGGATCACCATGGCAAACAGTTCTCCTGCATCCATCAGCCCTTCCTGTTCAAAATGCTGCTCCAGGCTGATGCCGTCCAGATATTCCATCACCAGATACGCCGTATTGTTTTCTTCAAAATAATCCAGGATCTGCACCACACCGGGCTCTGCCGAAAAATTGCTCACCGTTCTGGCTTCCTGCAGAAATTCCTGCTTGACTGCCTCAAATTCCTGCTTCTCCCCGCTCCCCTGAAGCGTAATACGAAAAGAATTGTCTCCCTTTCGCTCCATATAATTTCTGGCAAAAAGCTCTTTCACCGCCACCTGTCGGTGTACTTTTTCATCTACCGCCTCATAGGTAATCCCGAATCCGCCCATCCCCAGCACTCTGCGGATCCGATATCTGCCATCCAGAACTGTCCTCTCCGGCAGCGTGCCGCTCCAATTCTCCGACATAACTCCTCCCAGTCTGTTATTCAAGAATGCCCTGGCATTCTTGCTGCGAGGTGCGCGTCATGCGTCTGCATGACATATTTCTTCTGCGCACCTCTGCAATCTTGCCAGAGGCTATATCAGATGGGGGATTGACTCCCACCACTGATACTAATTTTTTCCCCCACCTATAGAGGTGGGAGTCACTTCCCTATCTGATGCATCAACTCCTTCAACAGCCTGTCCTCACTGACAGAACCGCGATACATATGATACAGATAAAAATTTTTCTCTTCCATAGCGCTCTTTGTCACGCTCTCCATCAGATAATCCACTCTGTCTTCCGCCGCCAGATACTGGAGCAGAAAGCTGTCAAAATCATCATTTCCGCGCAGCGCCGGATAACCGCATTCCAGCAGGATCCTATCCAGACGTTCCCGCGTAAGTCTCCGCTCTCGGTGATTGAGAAATTCTTTTCCGAAAAACAAGAGATAACAGATCAGTGTCGTCCGGTCCAGATCCAGTGTCCCCTTGATATAACTGCGGACAGACTTTTCCCCGGAGCGGTTTTTCTGGTATCCTCTCACCGCACTCCCGGCCTGTTCCTGTTCTTCCAGCGAATACTGCCGATCCAGCATCTGTTCCTGCCGCTCAATCTGTTCCCATTTCCGGCGCAGCACCTCATCATCCGTATAATTTTTCCAGTGGCCATCGTAGGCGCGCAGAGCTCTGGCCAACTCCCGCTTCTGATTTTCTCCAAGCCTCGTCAAGTCGCCCCCGTAATAGTCGAGCAATACTTCCATCCAGTCCATGGAAATGTATCCAAAGTAATAGTAGTTAAACGCATCATACAGATTGCCAAAGGAAATGCTGGATGCCTCCAGCACCTCCCAGATCTCCTGCTCACTGCTAAATTTTCTGCGCAGCTGCGCCGTACATTTCAGAATATTCAGATCCAGCCCCGCCTGCTCCAGGCCAAACCCGTTTCGTCTGGCTGCCAGGTAGGCTTCCGCCTTCTCTTCAACATAGTAATTCAGAAATTTGCAGAAGTAGTATCTCGCTTTCTCCCGAAGGGGACGGAAGCTCTCCCAGTTCATCTGAAGGAACTGTCTGAAATCTTCCTCGCTCCCGGTCATCCGCAGCTGATCCTGCAGCTCTCTCGTAATCCGTCCTGTTCGATATTCATTGCCCGAACCGTCAGAATTTACCTTCACATAGTCCTTCAGCTCCCGATAGGAGACGCTGGAACCGTTAAACCACGGATCTTTCAGTCCGTTTTCTTCCTCCATCTGCTCGCATATGGCCTCCAGCCGCTTCCATTCCGCATAAGAAATCCCGTTTTTGAATGCATAGATCAGGCTGGCCTCGATGGGATTGCGGGCATACAGGCGGCCGCAGCCATTTTCCTCCAGCTTCTGCTCCAGCTGTTCCAGACCCATCCCTGTGACAAATCCCAATGCAATCAGACGGTAACGGACCGGTATCTTCCGGATCCTGCTTTCATTCATCTCCATACATTCTCCCAGCAGTTCTGCCGTATCTTTTCTGCTGAAATCCTGTATCATTTTCTCAAACAGTGACGTCATGACTCATTTCCCTCTCATACCTGCTGTATTCTTCCCTGATGCAATTCCTGACACTCTCCGGAACCACGCCCCTTCCCAGCGGTTCCAGGATCTTATAATCCTCTTCCATCACCCGGTTCATATCGCCGACCCGCCGCACCAGATCCGTCTCCCATCCGCTGCGGATCCCGATCCTGCTCTCCAGCAGCACCGGATCCTGCCGGTAAAAGATCCCTCTTGGCAGCTCCTCATTCCTGTGTCTGACATACCATCGCAGAACTCCTGCCGTCTGCTGATCTCTGCCCCACAGCGCAGCCTGCTGCAGCTGATACTGCTCTGCCCCGGGCATCACCCACAGCCGATAGCCCACGCTGGTGTACTCCTGCGATTCTCTGCGCAGCCTGACCTGAAACGTCAGCATACTGTCATCTCCATGATATTCTACCTCTTTTGCTCCTGCTCTGACCAGTCTTTCCGCAGCCAGATGCAGCAATTTTTTTGCATTTTCCTGCTGTTTCTGCCCGGCGGACGAAAAAAAATGTTCCAGTAAACCAATTTCTCTGTTTTCCATTCCCTCACGCTCCATTTTAATTATATCTTCAGATACCGGCAAATCAGACATTCTCATCCCACTTTGTTCCATGCTCTATACTTTCCAGATATCCGAATACTTATTTTGTCCATTTACTGTAACATTCTTTTTTACATATTTGTTCTGCGCCAGAGCAAGCTGTGTATGCAGTTCCCTCTGTTTCGGCCGGCGCAAAGCCATTGTCCCACGACAGTGTACGCCATGCGGAGGCTTTTCTTTCGCAGGACGCAATTTCCTGTGAAGACTACAGTGTCAAAAGGTCTAACCCCACCTGTAACAATCCGTGTAATCTGTAAACAAAGTGTTTTGACACCCTAGAGTGTGTTTGAAAAAGGCTTTTTGTGAGCTGCGAGTTCCAGTTTGTGGGAGATTTCGCCCGAATGAGGGCGGCGTAGCGGGGCTACGTCAACCGAATAAGGGCAAAATATAACGCAAAGTGGGGCTTGCAGATCGCGGAAATGTTTTTTCAAACACGCTCTAATCCTCTACCAAAAAAGGAGCAGGTTCCTGTCCCTGCTCCCCGAAAAACTCTGTATCATTTTAAATCCGGCACCCACTATGTTTCGCCCAGATGCCTGCAAGTTCAAAACTATCTCTTACTCCTGATAAGCGGTTACGGCAGATGCGACATCCATCCCGGCCTGAGTCAGCGTATCCTCTGCAACAATTCCTCCTGTAAGATAATTAACAGAAGTGTTCATCGCATATTCCAGGCTTCCGTGTGCTTTGATCAGATACCAGCTGTCACCGTATTTGCCGGCATCCAGACACATGATCCAGTTCTTTCCATTGGATTTGATGTATGCTGCCAGCGGCTGTGCCTCATCTGCTCCGAAATTTTTCGGAAGAGCAGCTTTCATATTCTCCGCCATACCTGCATAAGAATCATTCAGTGCTGCCATATCTACAAATCCCAGCAGCTCCATATCTGCAAACACGCTCTGCTCATCGGATCCAAAAATGCCTTCTCTCAGCTGCGCCCCACTGCCGAAATCACTGAGCATTGCAGTATTCTGCGCATAATCTGCGCCCTTCCATCCGCTCAGTGTCAGATACTGATAGCGGGCTTCCTTGGTGATCACGCCTCTCTGTGCTTCTGCATTTAATCTTTCTGATACAGCTCCTGTATTCGGAATAAAATCCACGGTCGGAGCGTACATCTGCGTATTTTCGACATACTCATCAAAATCAAAGTTTGCCGCGAAGGTCTCTACCGCGAAAGTAGAAAGCATCTGATCCATGTCCTCATTTTTGAACGCTTCCACGTACGCTGCTGCCGCTGCCTCCGGTGAAGCAAAGCCGTCACCTTCTGTCTTCTCCGCTGCCATAGCGCTGAATGATAATCCACATACCAGCGCTGCTCCAAGTACTGCTCCGAAAAGTCCTTTTCTGTTCATTTTTTTCTCCTCATTAAATCTTAAATATTTTTATCAGGCTGTATGCCTGGTAAATGCAGAAAAACAGGGGGCCAAAACGCCCCCTAATACCGGGATCTGCCCCAAAGTCCTGCTTCAACTGCCTATTACTTTTGACCATTGAAGCAGAGACTTACCTGATGCGATTAGTATAAAAATTCTAGTATAAATAATTCTTATTAACAAATCCAAACAGATCCAGCTTCGGTGAATATACATACCAATAAGTCGAATCGCTTGTATTCTCCACCTGCACGGTATCTCCTGTATACAGCTTGCCGATCTCATTGCTGTAGTCATACGCCTTCGCATTGCGCAGTGCCAGATAGCCGCTGTCCACGCGCACCGTCATCGTGTCAACCATGTAAGACGGAGTGAGCAGATAGTTTCTGTTCACATAGCCGTATTTTCCAAGGGTCGGTGAATACACATACCAGTAAGTAGAATCGCTCATATCGTAGGGGATGACCCAGTCTCCGTTGTAGAGCTTGCCGATCTCATTGCGGCTGTCATAAGCCTTCGCCGTCCGCAGCGCCAGATATCCGCTCTGTACGCTTACCGTCCATCCGGACTCTGCCAATGAGACATCCGGCTGCACAAGATAATCCTTGTTGACAAATCCGGTCAGTTTCAGTTTGGAAGAATACACGTACCAGTAAATGGGATCACTGTCATCCTTCACCGTTACCACATCTCCGGAATACAGTTTGCCGATCTCATTGGCGCTGTCGTAAGCTTTTGAGCTGCGCAGCGCCAGGTATCCGCTGTCTATGCTCACCGTCCAGTCATCATCGGAATAGCTGTAGTAATAATCATCCGTGCTGACCGCAATCAGATAATTTTTGTTTACATAGCCCCACATTCCCAGCTTGAGAGAATACACATACCAGTAAGTGGAATCACTTGTGTCGCTCACAGATACCAGCTCCCCGGTATACAGTTTGCCGATCTCGTTGCGGCTGTCGTAAGCCTTGGCCGTGCGCAGCGCCAGATAGCCGCTGTCTACCTTTACCTGATATCTCACGTCCGCCCAGGCAACCATCCCGGTCATCAGAAGCATTGCAGCAAACGCTGCCATCCACAGGGTAAGTTTTTTCATCCTTTTCATAACATTTCTCCTTTCCTTTTTGAACTCCGTTCCCTTTTTTTCTATCATACACCAGAATTTTACAGATTTGTTTTATGTTCCGGTATTTTAAGAAATTCTTACATTTTCGGTCTGAAACTCTTTCTTATCAGTCCTCCGTCTCAGACTCTGCTTCAGTCTCCGCTTTTTTATAGTTCTCTTCTATCGCTTCAACGCTCTGCACACCACCGTTTGACCAATACTCCATTCCAAGATAATTGCCGATGATCCCGCACGTCTGATACAGATACCAGCGTCCGTCATACTCTACGGTATCGAATGATATGATCCAGTCCTCCCCATTCAGCTGCAGCAGTGCAGCAACCGGTCTGAAATCTTCTGCTCCGCAGATCTCCTTATAGTTCTCCACGTATTCCTGAGTGCTCTCTTCTCCGCAGAGTCCCTCTACATCCTCCTGTGTGGTAAATTCCTGCACCTCCATATTCTGCAGGAAACTATCCTCCACCTCTGGGAAAACCCGATCCAGAAGTTCATCCAGTGTCTCATCTGTTTTTGTTAATCTTAACGCTCCACCCTCCTCTGTATAAAGGCCAGAACCCGTGAGAGAAAGATACTGCTTTGTAATGTCAATGAGAATTTTACTACGGCGGTTCTCCAGATTCAGCGCTTCTACATAATCGTTATCCCGCTCAATCCAGGGATATGCCCCGGCCCCGTAGTAGCCCCCCTTATTTTCGATATCTTTTTCGAACTGATAGTGTTCGGCAAAACTTTCCACCGCATACGCTGAAATCATCTTGTCAATATCCATGACTTTCAGCTCTTCCACATACCATGCCACAGCCTCTTCCGGGGTTCCGAATCCGCTTCCTTCTATCTTATTCTGTCCCGCTATTGTCTGACCTGCCGCCCCATTTTCAGAATCCTGCTCCGGACTGACCTGGAAAAATACCGACAATGGTTCTCTCTCTGCCACATAATAATCGTTGCCGAAAATAAATTCTCCGATCTGAATATTTTTTCCCTCTATGCAATCCGCTTCCTCGGTAGTCCCGCGATAATCGCTGTACATCGCATAATACATTCCGCCTTTGGCTGTCTCTCCCTTTTCTTCCTGGCACAGAAAAGCAAGCGCAGAACCGTTTGCCTGCAGGACAAAATCATTGCCGCTCATATACACATGAATATCTTCTTCTGTATCTTTAGCCGATCCGCTTTCCGGATTTACATTATAAGCAATGCCATTCATGATCAACAGCGTCTCTCCGTTTACAACGTAATACCCGTCAACGGATGACGCATCCTGCTCCACAAACACCTTCTGCGACAAATCTATTTGCGCAGCAAAACCATACATCGGATTTGCTGCCATAAATACAGCTCCCAATATCACACACAATACTTTTTTTCTCATCTTCCCTCTCCTTTCCGTTCCGCTCGCCTCCTCTGCTATATCAGATATATGAGATGACTCCCACCTCCGCAGATGGCAGGAAGCAAATCTGTATCATTAGCGGGAACCAATCCCTCATCCGATATAGCCTCCGGCATTCCTGAACAGTTTTCATTTTCTGTTCTTATCAGTCCTCCGTCTCAGACTCACTTTCCCACTCTTCTGTCTCTGTCTCTTTTTCTATATCCTCAAAACTTTCCACACCTCTTCTTGCCTCATCCATCTGGAGATAAGTGCCGATGATTCCATGCGCCTGGAACAGATACCAGCGTCCGTCATACTCTATTGCATCAAACGATATGAGCCAGTCCTCTCCATCCACCTGCAGCCGTGCAGCAATCGGCCTGAAATCTTCTGCTCCGCAGATCTCCCTGTAATACTCCACATACCCCTGAACGCTCTCCTCACCGCAGAGTCCATCAATATCTTCCTGTGTGGTAAAGTTCTGTACTGTAATATTCTGCAGGAATCCGTCCTCAACTTCCGGGAAAACTCGATCCAGGAGTTCATCTACTGTTTCATCCGTACTGTATAGATCTATCAATCCATACTTTTCTGTATAAAAATCAGAACCTATCAGGGAAAGGTATTGATGTGTAATTTCCTCAAGGATTGTGCTGCGACGGTTCTCCAAATTCAGTGTCCTCGCATAAGTGTTTTTCTGATCAATCCAGGGTAATGCGCCCCCATAATACTGTTTCCGGACTTCGAGTTCTTTACTCATCTGATAATGATCTGCCCAGCTTTCCACCGCATACGCTGAAATCATCTTGTCGATATCCATGGATTTCAGCTCTTCCACATACCATGTCACAGCCTCCTCCGGAGTTTCGAATCCGCTGCCTTCTATTTTATTCTGTTCCGTTGTCGTCTGAGCTGTCACTCCATTTTCATTCCCCTGATCCTGACTGATCTGGAAAAATGTGGCCAACGGATCCCTCTCTGTCACATAATAATCATGTCCGAAAATATATTCTCCGATCTGAATATCTTTTCCCTCCGTAAACTCCACTTCACTGGCAGTTCCCTTATAATCATTGTACATCGCGTAGTACATTCCGCCTTTGGCTGTCTCGCCCTTTTCTTCCTGGCATCGAAAAGCAATCACATCGCCATCACTGATCAGAATAAAATTATTCCCGCTCACATACACCTGCAGTTCATCCTGGATCCTTGCAGCATACCCACTCTCCGCACTGATCTCATAGGCAATGCCATTCATAATCAGCATCGTCTCCCCGTTTGCAGTATAATATCCGTCAGCCGCCGACGCATCCTGCTCTGTAAATACCTCCTGCGCCAGTTCTGTTTCCAAAGCAAAACTACACACCGGATTCACCGCCATAAGCGCAGCCCCCAATATCACACATACTACTTTCTTTCTCATCTTCCTTCTCCCTCCCTTTCCACGTGACACCCCTGTCATCCAGGAAATATTTTGTTCAAGAATGCCCCGGCATTCTTGCTGCGAGGTGCGCAGAAGAAATATGTCATGCATCTGCATGACATATTTCTTCTGCGCACCTCTGCAATTCTTGCCGGAGGCTATATCAGATGGGGATTAACTCCCACCACTGATACTGATTTGTTTCTCGCCACCTATAGAGGTGGGAGTCATCTCCTATCTGATACAGTCAGTATACACTACCCGTGCTTACTTTTGTACTTATATATAACATTTTTTTATTAAAACAAAAGTGTGTTTTGCATACTTCGCGGGCCACTGCTTTGGCAACACAGCTTTTGTTCCGCGCGAGCAGATTTCGGTAGCAATTTCCTCTGTTTTGCTGCATAGCATCTTGGTATACCCGGAGGGTACATTTTCTTTTCTGCGAGCTGCGCATCCAGCCGGAAGCTTCTGTCATAGGAAATCACAATTTTCTATGACAGAAAAAAGCAGTCCCCCATAAACCGAAAGACTGCTGTAAAATGCCTCTAATATTATCATTGCTCTTTGTATGGAAATATTTCTCACATCAGGCTCTGCCTTACTGCTTTTTCTTCCACTTCAGCAGAAGCGCCGAGTTCGTGATCACAAGCACCGATCCGCCGTTGTGTACCAGCGCTCCCACTACCGGATTAAGGATCCCTGTAATCGCCAATGCTACCGCAATAAAATTCAGCGTCATAGAAAATGTCATGTTGATCTTAATCGTCGTCATCATGCGCTTGGAGAGCGCAATCAGATGCGGCAGCTCCTTCACCTCGTCATCTACCAGCGCAATGTCGGCCGCATCTACAGCGATATCACTTCCTATGCCACCCATGGCAATGCCCACATCCGCCGCTTTCAGCGCCGGGGCGTCATTAATGCCGTCACCAATCATGCAGACTGCTTCGTGCTGTGCCTGATAGCTTCTGATATCTTTCAGCTTATCCTCCGGCAGACATCCGGCGTGAACATTTCTGATGTGCAGCTGTTTTGCGATGGCAGCCGCTGCATTTTCATGGTCTCCTGTCAGCAATACAGGCTCTACTCCCAGATCATGCAGACGGTCGATCATTGCTGCACTTTCTTCTCTGACCGTATCGGACAGCGCCAGAAATCCTGCAAGCCCTCCGTCAACAGCTACAAAGATTACGGTACATCCCTTTGTCAGGAACATCTCTGCTTCTCTCACATTCGCTTCCTTCATGACAATCCCCTGCTCCTGCATCATCTCTCGGTTTCCGGCCATGATATTCCGGCCTTCGGCTCTGGCTGACACGCCCCGCCCGGGCAGCATTCGGAATGCCTCTGCCGCCGGAACAGCTCCTTCTTCCTGTCTGAAGCACTGCATAATCGCTTTCCCCAGCGGATGCTCAGAAAACTGCTCTGCCGCGGCACAGAGCCGGTAAACCTCACGGCTGTCAAGTCCTGAAACTGCGCCGAATACCTTCACTACTTTCGGCGTGCCGTATGTCAGTGTTCCTGTCTTGTCAAAGGTAATTTTAGATACTTTGGCCAGACGCTCCAGGGCATCTCCCTCTCTTACAAGAAAACCATGCTTTGTTGCATTGCCAATCGCCGCCATAATCGCAGTAGGTGTAGCCAGCACCAGCGCGCACGGACAGAATACAACAAGGATCGTCACCGCACGGATGATTTCACCTGTTACCAGCCACGTAATCACAGCAGCACTCAGCGCTGCCACGACAATCCACGTAGCCCACCTGTCTGCAAGACTCACGATTTTTGCTTTTCCCGCATCTGCAGACTGCACCAGGCGGATCATCCGTTGAATGGAACTGTCTTTTCCTACGCGGGAGGCCTTCATTTCAAAAGCCCCAAACTGGTTGACCGTACCGGAAGATACTTCATCCCCGGCATTTTTATCTACCGGAAGCGATTCACCTGTCATGACTGCCTGATTGACCGAGGTGCTGCCGTATGTAATCACCCCGTCCACAGGGATCGTCTCTCCGGGAAGCACACGCAACAGCTCTCCCACCCGCACCTGCTCGGCCGGAATGACTGTTTCTCTGCCATCCCGCAGCACTCTTGCAGTCTGCGGAGTGAGTTTGACAAGCTTTTCAATCCCGGCTCTCGCCTTTGCCACCGTCAGCTCTTCCAGCAACGCGCCAAGCTGCATAATAAAGGCCACCTCACCGGCGGCAAAATCTTCTCTGATACATACGGAAGCAATGAGCGCCAGCGAAACCAGCACATCCGCCTTGATATCAAACTCTGTCACCAGACCAGTGACCGCCTCCACCACAATCGGAATGCCACACAGTATAATCGCTATCCACGCCACATCAACCGGTAGCAAATCCAGCCCTGACATACTCAGCAGCAGCGCCACTCCGGAAATGACCAAGAAAATAATATCTTTTCGTGTGCCGCCCAATTCCATCAGCCTTTCCAGTTTTTTAATTACACGCATTGTAATAAACCTCCTCTATGATCTGCACATTTAAAATTCATGACTAAGCAGATGCATCCAGCTCTCGTTTTATACCTATACAGGTATGCTGTTAATATACGTATAGGGGTATATGTTTGTCAAGCAGGTAAAAAAGAAAAGACAGTCCGAAAACCGACTTTTTTTCTCAATACTGACTGATCCAGCCCACAGACATGCCAACAATCAGAATCAGCGACTCCATAACATAAAAATCCTTCTTATACACGAAGAAAAAGCTGACACTATCTGCGTTTATTTTCTCGCAGAAGTCATCAGCTTTCATACGCGGTTCAAGTAATACTTTACCTTTATTTCCTTTTCTTTTAAAACAATCGCATATCTTCTTTGATCGGGCAAGCCCTGTGCCGCAAAACAGACCGCTTTTTCTCACCCTTTCCCGGATCACTGCATATTTGCGAAGCGCTCTACCGCTTTTGTAAAGCTCTCGATTGTCTTGTCCGCATCTCCGTGCTCGATACCGTCTCTCACGCAATGCTTGATATGGCCTTCCAGCACGACCTTTCCGCAGCCATTCAGCGCCGACTTGGCAGCATTGATCTGTGAAAGGACATCCTCACAGGGCACATCCTCATCAATCATGCGGTCAATCGCCTGTACCTGGCCAATAATCTTTCTGAGCCTGCGGTGCAGATTATCCGCATCCATACACTGTTTCATTCTATTTCCTCCTTAACCCATATGGGTATCCTACTTATACCCTGACTTTCCCTGTTTGTCAAGGATTCTCACTGCGTAATCAATGCTTTGATTTTCTAATCCAGATTTAGTCCCGTCACTTCTGACACACCGCTCTCTGCTGTAATGCCCATCTGCATTCCGATGATTCCTCCCGGCTCAGCCAGATACCATCTGCCGCCGTATTTTATCGTGTCAAAGGTTATCAGCCAGTTTTTCCCATCCAGCTGCAGGGAGGCCGCAACACACTGATAATCCTCCGCTCCGTACATGCTGCAATTTTCTTCTATTTTTTTCTCCCGAAATGTTTCTGATAAATCGTTCTCGCTCAGAACGCCCGGATCAATAAACTGCATCAGGTTCAGATTTTCAAGAAATCCCTGTTCCTTTTCCGGAAAAATCGTATCCAGCAGATTTTGGGCATCCCCAAAATCTTTCACCTGAATCATCATTCCCGGATACTCTGTATACAGTCCGGACCCGATCAGAGTCACATACTGCTGCTGCACCAGATCTGTAATCCAGCTGCGCCGTTTTTCCAGATTCAGCGCGGATGCATACGGATTTTCCTGGGGAATATAATTGTAACGAGTTCTGGAAGAATATACCTACTGCTTCTCTACCAATGCCTCCAGATCCAGATTCTCCAGGAAGCTTTCCATCGCATAGACGGAAATCATTCCGTTCATGTCCATTTTCTTAAATGCTTCAATATAAGCTGTCAGTGCCTCCTCGGGCGTATCAAATCCGTCACCTTCCATCTTTGTTTCTAAAGTCTCCTCTGCTGCAGACTCTGCGGCCAGACTGCACACCGGAGTAACAGCCAGCAGTGCTGCTCCCGCAAGTACACATAATATTCTTTTTCTCATACTCTTTCTCCCTTCTGAAACTCAGCCTTTTCCAGAACTCTCACTTCCCGGAAATTTTCAAGAATGCATCTGCATGACATATTTCTCCTGCGCACCTCTGCTGTTCTGTCGAAAGCTATATCAGATGGGGATTGACTCCCACCACTGATACTGATTTGTTTCTCGCCACTTGCAGAAGCTGGAGTCACTTCACATCTGATATGTCACAGCCAGTATACACGATCTGTGCCTGCTTTTGTACTTAAATATAACATTTTTTTATCATTACGCAGCCAATCCTTAACTCAGGACCTCCTCTGCCGACAACAGAGTATCCCATCTGTCTTTTTCATTATATATTTTTTGTGTCATTTCCCTTGAGTTCCGTATTTTTTAGTTTTATTATCTATTTATATTTCTTTTTTTATATATTTTTTCATATTTTCACCAACTTTATCTCACTTCTCTCATTTTATTTTTATATGAAATGTATATTTTTCTTTATTTTTCTGTTTATTTTTTATAGATTTATGTTATAATCACATTGGTTTTACAAAATAACAAGAACGGAGGGTTTTACATGAAAAGAAAATTATCACTTGCACTGGCATGCACAATGGCACTGAGTCTGTTCAGCTTTGCCCCGGCTACTATGGCTGAGGAAGCTTCTCCCGAGATGGACAGCCTGATCGAGGCTGCCAAAGAAGAAGGCGAACTGACCGTTTACGGTTCCTGCGAAGAAGAATATCTTTCCGCAGCCTGCCAGAAATTTGAAAGTATGTATGACATTAAGGTAAGCTATCAGAGACTTTCCACTTCCGAAGTATACACCAAGATCTCTGAAGAAGCCGGTAACCCTTCAGGCGACGTGTGGTTCGGCGGCACGACAGACCCCTACAACGAGGCAGTCGCAGACGGCCTGCTTGAGCCGTATGAGGCAATCAACGCTGCCAACCTGATCTCCGACGACTACAAAGATCCCACCAACTGCTGGTACGGCATCTACAAAGGCATCCTGGGATTTATGGTAAATACCGAAGAGCTGGACCGTCTGGGTCTCGAAGCTCCCAAGACATGGGATGATCTGACCAAAGAAGAATACAAAGGTCTGATCATGCTCTCCAACCCCAATACCGCCGGTACAGCTAAGCTGATCATCAACACGATGGTACAGATGAAGGGCCACGATGAGGCAATGGAATATTTCAAGAAACTTGACCAGAACGTATCTCAGTACACCAAATCCGGTTCCGGCCCCTCCAAAATGGTAGGCCCCGGCGAGTGTGTGATCGGTGTTGGTTTCCTGCACGACGGCATCTACCAGATCCTGCAGGGCTACGACAACATTCAGCTGGTCGTTCCCGAGGACGGCACTTCCTACGAGATCGGCGCTACCGCAATCTTCAAAGGATGTGCTCATCCCAACGCTGCCAAGCTGTGGATTGAATACGCTCTGAGTCCTGACTGTGTGGACATTGCCAAAGAGAACGGTTCCTATCAGTTCCTGGTAATCTCCAATGCAACACAGCCGGAAGAAGCAGCAGAATTTGGCCTGGATATGAATAACACCATTGATTATGACTTCGAAGATGCCAAGAACAACATTGCACAGTATGTGGAAGATTTCTTCGCAGCTCTCGGAGACTCCGCAGACTCTCGTTTCCAGACAGAATAAACCAGTTTATGATTGAGAAGGGGGATGGCGACATCCCCTTTCCTTTTGCAGAAAGGAGAACTTATGGCTAGAACTCAAAAGGCTGACCTGGAGCGGAAGAAGTTCTTTTCAGATCCTATTCTGGTTGGCATGATTGCCGTTTTGCTCGTATTTCTTTTACTTTTTATTCTCTATCCTCTGCTGATGCTCCTGGTTGACAGTTTTTATACCGATGGTACCGTCACTCTTGACGTATTCCGCAGAGTGCTCAGCATGGACCGCTTCCGCACCGCCTTCAAAAATACCGTGGTGCTGGGAGTCATCACCGGGCTGGCTTCCACCGTGATCGGACTGCTGTTTGCCTATGTGGAAGTCTATGTCAAAGTAAAAACCAAAATTCTGGAGAAGCTGTTCCACGTCGTGTCCATGCTTCCCGTCGTATCCCCGCCTTTCGTACTGTCGCTGTCCATGATCATGCTGTTCGGACGTAGCGGACTGATCACCAGAAAGCTGCTGGGAATCTATGACTCCAACGTGTATGGCCTTGGCGGCATTGCCATTGTACAGACACTGACCTTTTTCCCGGTCTGTTACCTGATGCTCAAGGGCCTGCTCAAAAATATTGATCCTTCGCTGGAAGAGGCAACCCGCGATATGGGCGCCAGCCGCTGGAAAGTATTTACCAGCGTTACACTGCCCCTGATGCTTCCGGGACTTGGCAACGCATTTCTCGTTACCTTTATTGAATCGGTCGCAGATTTTGCCAACCCCATGCTGATCGGCGGTTCTTTCGATACCCTGGCCACCACGATCTATCTGCAGGTGACAGGTGCCTACGATTCCACCGGTGCCGCTGCCATGTCCGTGGTACTGCTGTCTCTGACTCTTGTGCTGTTCCTGATCCAGAAGTATTATCTCGAAAAAAAGACTGCGGCCACCCTCACCGGCAAAGCTTCCCGGGCCCGGATGCCCATCACTGACAAAACTGTGACCGTTCCGCTGACTCTCTTCTGCGGTCTGGCTGCGGCTTTTGTTGTTCTGATGTACATCATGGTTCCGTTCGGCGCTCTCTTTACTCTATGGGGACGCGATTATTCCCTGAGCCTGAAATGGTTCCAGTATATGTTTAAGACCAGCGGACTGAAGGCTTTTAAGGATTCCTTCGTACTGTCGCTGATTGCAGCGCCTCTGACAGCCCTGCTGTCCATGGTCATTTCCTATCTGGTGGTGAAAAAGAAATTCCGCTCCAAGGCCTTTATTGAGTTTGTCTCCATGCTGGCCATGGCAGTTCCCGGCACAGTGCTCGGCATCGGCTACATCCGCGGTTTTGCCAACGGGCTGTTCCGCTCCGGACTCATGAGCGGACTTTACGGCACCGGCACGATCCTGATTATTGTATTTATTGTCCGAAGTCTGCCTACCGGTACCAGAAGCGGCATCTCCGCCTTACGCCAGATCGATCCTTCCATCGAAGAATCAGCCTACGATATGGGCGCCAACTCCGCACGGGTATTTTTTACCGTTACGCTGCCGCTGATTAAGGACTCTTTCTTCAGCGGACTTGTCACCGCCTTCGTGCGAAGCATTACCGCTATCTCCGCCATCATTCTGCTGGTGACTCCGCAGTTCCTTCTGATTACCTGTCAGATCAATGAACAGGCGGAAAAGGGCAACTACGGCGTAGCCTGCGCTTACGCTACCGTGCTGATTATTATCACCTACGGCATGGTTCTGATCATGAACGGTCTGATCAAACTGTTCGGCACCAGCCGCAAAATTAAGGAAACTGACTAAGTCAGCTCATCAGACAAGTCTCCCTGTTTATCACTTTTTACAGCGAAATCCAGGGCTTTACTTGCCGGAGCATTTCTGAACAGAAACATTCTCAACATACAGGAGGAAACTGTCATGGCGAAAGAAAAGAAAGGGGTCCGTCTGGAGCATATCTCCAAAATTTATCAGGACCCAAAGACAAAAAAAGATTTTTACGCGGTGCATGACACCACTCTGGATATTGAACCCGGCACCTTTGTGACACTGCTCGGCCCTTCCGGCTGCGGCAAAACCACAACGCTGCGTATGATTGCCGGCTTTGAATCACCGGATGAGGGCGAAATTTATCTGGGCGGCGAACCCATCAATGCGCTGACGCCCAACAAGCGGGACACCGCCATGGTGTTCCAGAGCTATGCGCTGCTGCCCCATTATAATGTCTTTGACAATGTAGCTTACGGTCTCAAGATCCGCAAACTGCCCAAAGAAGAAATCCGCAAAAAGGTGCTTGATATCCTGGAACTGGTGGAACTTGGCGGCATGGAAGGCCGCATGACCAACCAGCTTTCCGGCGGTCAGCAGCAGCGTGTCGCCCTGGCCAGAGCTCTGGTGCTGGAACCCGGCGTGCTGCTCTTTGATGAACCCCTGAGCAACCTGGATGCCAAACTGCGCGTGACCATGCGCACCGAAATCCGCCGCATTCAGCAGAAAGTAGGTATTACGGCCATCTACGTCACACACGATCAGTCAGAGGCCATGAGCATTTCCGACAAGATCATTATTATGAGCAAAGGAAAAGTGGAACAGATCGGTACTCCGCGGGAGATCTATTACCATCCCAACTCCAGATTTGTAGCAGATTTCATCGGCGAAGCCAACTTCCTGGACGCAAAAGTCACTGCACTCCAGGGTGAAAAGGCTGACGTTCTGATTAATGGCCAGGCAATGACTGTCAACAATTATTCTTCCGCTGCTGTCGGCGATACCGCATCGCTGGTCATCCGTCCGGAAGCAGCACAGCTGGCTGAGCATGGCCTGCTGGACTGCGAAGTAACCCTTTCTACATTCATGGGATCCTACCAGTATTATCATGCAAAAGTAGGCGATGTAACCGTACAGATCACCGACTACAACCCGGTAAACAAGCGGATCTACGAAGCAGGCGAACATGCCAAACTGAACTTTGACCTGAACGGAGTTTATATTTTGTAACTAAAAAAATCCCCGGTACTATCACAAGCTACTCCATCTGATCCAGATTGGTCGGATCAGATAAGGCTTTACGATAAACCGGGGATTTAGATTCAAGGCTGCCACGCGGGGCAACTGCCCTGTTCTTGCAGCAAGTATTTGATTTCCGGGTAGCAAAAAAGCGGGTGATGGGAATCGAACCCACGTATCCAGCTTGGAAGGCTGGTGTTCTACCATTGAACTA
>CAKRNX010000023.1 GCA_934371475.1 uncultured Lachnospiraceae bacterium | reverse complement strand
CTCTTTGCTGATACGGATACGGATCAGGTCACGCTGACCGGTGTGCATCATACCTTCTACGCAGTTCAGGTAGCTGTGGAACTTACGCTCAAATACCGGCTCGAAATCAGTCTGCATGGTCTTACCAGCAACTTCTACCACATATGCGATGGACTGCTTGGAACCAACCGGCATCTCATCAATATCCGGTCCGATCACTTCGATCTTATGATCTTCGATCTCTGAAGCTTCCTTGGTCTGTACCAGCTCTACACAGTCCACACGGGAACCGTCGAACTCAACCTGCATATCACCGCGGCGGATGATCTCGCCCTCGAATGCAGATGCGAATGCAACCGGAATATCAATATTGGTAATCTTGATCTTAATGTCTCTTGCTTCCAGTGAAGTAGCGTTGAACTTGGAAACATCTTTCTGTACGATCAGGCTCTTCGGAACCTTGAAGGTTTCTTCGTTTGTGATTACCGGGAAACCAAGTGCGATAGCGCCTGCACCAGCTGCCACGATCACTTCATCCAGCGGAGCGAATGCATTGACGAATGCCGGTACACGCTCCATGGTGTATTTCATCAGACCTGCTGCATCGCCGCCCTGGATGTTACCAAAGATCAGGGCTGCTCTTACTGCTACAGATACTACATGTACAACTGCTGTAACATCTTTGCCCAGCGGGATCACACGAACGTTAGCGCCGGTCTTGTATCCCAGTTCTTCACACTGATCAATAATGCCGCCTACCAGTGTTACCAGGATACCCTGTGCCTGATAGGATTTTACCAGATCAACACCTTCCTGAGCAGTTGGAGCTGCGCCAAGGATAACTGCTACACCAGGGATATCTCCTGTTACAAGCGGAACACCCAGCTCACGGATCACTGCATCTGCCAGATGGCCATAGCAGGGAGCCTCATACGGTGTAGCGCCGTCGATATATTTCAGAACTTCGATAAACTCAGCACACAGAGCTGTTGCAATACCGCTCATGAATGCGTCATTCAGTTTCTGCTCTCTGGTCATCAGAGTCTTTACTACGCCCAGAGCAGCCTTTAACTCTCCCAGGTTGCCAACCTTGGTGCCAGTTACACCAAAGTAGCAGGGCAGGCTGTATGCGGTATCCGGGAAAGCAACCGCTTTGTCTTCGCCATACTGCGCAATTGCATTGTCAATAGCCTGTTCTGTCAGGCCGTAGACTGCGTCATTTCCTTTAAAGATAACATCAAATAAAGTCAATGTCTTATCCTCCAATCAATCATTTACACGCTTCCATGCGCGCTTTAATTATCTTAATCTCCTCAACTGCCTCAGGACTGAAATCATAAGGGGATTTGCCCTGACGGTCCGCATCCATCACGTCTGTATGAAGGTGAACAAAGCCCAGCAGATCTTCCGCAGGGATCTTGCTTCGAATGAATGCCTCATCTTCAGGTCCTCTTACCTTGTTGGCGACCACGCCAACCTGTTTCACGCCAAGGCCTTCCGCCAGACGCTTCACATTCCTGTATGTCTGCACACTCCTGGCACCGGGCTCGATCACAACAATAAACTGATCCATTCCCTGAGTCGTGCCTCTTCCAAGATGCTCCAGACCGGCCTCCATATCCATGATTACCACGTCAGAACTGCGCAGCATCAGATGATTGATAATCCGCTTCAGCATCACATGTTCCGGGCAGACACAGCCGCTGTTGGCTGTCTCTACCGTGCCCAGAACAAGGAGCTTCACTCCATTGCATTTTTTTGCATATTTGTCAGGGATATCATCTACCTTGGGATTGATGCGGAACACTTTATTAAACTCATCGGCTCCGGTTCTCTCCTCCACCAGCTTTCTCATCTTGGAGATGGGAACGATCTGATTAAGTTCTTCTTCTGAAAAGCCAAGGGCCAGTCCAAGGTTTGCATCCGGGTCCACATCAGCCGCCAGGACATTTTTCCCTTCTTCTGCATATAACCTTGCCAATGTGGCTGCGAATGTGGTCTTTCCCACACCGCCTTTGCCGGTAATTGCAATTTTCATAATGATAGTCACCTCGAATATTTAATCTGCTGTGAAGATCAGATGCCGATGGCAGCTCTCTTCTCTTCAATTCTCTCGATCATCTTGTCAACAAGCTTCTCGATATCTGTCTCTACTGTATAAGCAGCTTCTACCCAATTTCTTACGCCGTCGGTCAGCAGAGATGCGATCTGATCAGAACCGGATACATACGGGTCAACGCCAAGGAAGGTATCAATACCGGTTGCTACTACGTAGTTACCGATAGATACAGCCTTCTCAGACATCCACTCCGGAGCACAGCCTACAACCGGCAGCTGAGAAATGTTCAGTCCGGAATCTTTAGCCAGCTCGGAAACAAGGATCATCATACGTGAAATATCTACGCAGGATCCCATATGCAGTACCGGCGGAATATCAGCCAGCTCGCATACTCTCTTCAGACCGGCGCCGCACAGATCCTTGGCAGCCTTGTCCATCAGTCCTGCTCTTGCAGCAGCCTGAGCGGAACATCCGGATGCTACAACGATAATATCGTTGGCGATCAGTTTCTTCATCAGCTCAATATGAGCGGTATCCGGACGAACCTTCGGGTTGTTACATCCAACCATAGCAACAGCACCGCGGATTACACCGGATGTGATACACTCAATCAGCGGCTTGGTAGTACCTGTCTCATCAACCTGAGAGTTGGTTACGCCATCCAGTGCTTTTACGATTGCTTCTACGGAATAACCTACAGTAGCTTTCTGCTTCATATCAGGAATGTGTACCAGTTCCGGTTTTCTGTTCTGGAAGTTGTCAATAGCCATCTTAACGATTGCTTTTGCATTCTCTGCAGCGCTCTCCGGGCTGAAACGGATGAACTCGGAATCCGGCATCTGAGCGATCGGGGATGTTGTCACAAACTTGGTGTGGAAGCATTTGCTCAGGGGTCCTAATGCCGGGAAAATACACTGTACGTCAACAACGATCAGCTCGCAGGCACCCGTCAGAACCACATTCTCCTGCTGCAGGAAGTTACCTGCCATCGGGATACCACGGCGCATTGCTACCTCGTTGGAAGTACAGCATACACCGGAAATGGTGATGCCCTTTGCACCTTTTTCTTTTGCGTAAGCGATCATCTCCGGGCTGTCTGCATATTCACAGATCATCTCAGACAGTGAAGGATCATGTCCGTGTACTACGATATTTACGTTCTCAACATTCATAACGCCAAGGTTAGCCTCTGTGTCGATCGGCTTGGGAGTGCCGAACAGAACATCAGAGAACTCAGTCCCGGCCATGGAACCGCCCCATCCATCAGACAGACCGGCTCTCAGGGACTGACGTACCAGTGCCTCAGGCAGAGAAGAACATCCCATATGTGCCATATGCAGAGAACAGGATACCTCGCGGTCAATTGCACGGGGAGCGATTTCCTCTCTCTCCCAGATTTCCTGTGTATGCTTCGGTGCTCTCTTCAGGAAATTCTGAGTTCCGAATACTTTACCGTACTCGCTCATTCCAAGATAAGCCACCTCATGAGCCAGATCGTAGATATCTTTGCCTTCTGTCTCAACGCCCCACTCTTTTGCGATGCGGATCAGCTTCTCGGGATCTTTTACCTTGTAAGGTCCTTCCGGCTTTGCGCAGTACAGAGTATGGCAGATCTCACGGCCGTGGTCAGAATGAGTCGCAGCACCGCCGGCAGTGAATTTCAGGAAGTTACGTCCTACGATACCGTGAGCGTCACATCCGCAGATACCTCTCGGTGCCTTCGGGGTGATACGGCAGGGACCCATTGCACAGATACGGCAGCAGATACCCTTCTCACCGAATTTACAGTGAGGTGTCTGATTAGCTACACGGTACTGCCAAGCATCCGCGCCAACCTTCTTTCCTGTCTCCAGCAAACGGTTGGTAGCTGCTTCGAACTCTTCAACCGTTGTCAATTTAAAGTCTCCCATTACTTACCTCCTTAGTAATTTAAACAAAGTCCTGTAACACCAAAACAGGACTGCGGCATACCACCGCAATCTGTTCTGGAAATGCACTACGCGCATACTGCGCGCATACTGTTCAGTTCTATACCGGTATCCCTCTACAGTCCAAGCTGCTCCATCACCTGATAAAGCGCCTTGCGCACCGGTGAATCTGCAGGAAGCTCCACAGTAGGCTTTCCTTCGCAGTCATATTCATAAACTGCGTTGTTCTGGGGTACGACTCCCAGCAGATCCAGCCCCTGTTTCTTCACTTCTTCCAGTGTTCCTTCACTCAGTCCCGATGCCGGAGCTCTGTTAATGATCAGCCCCATCTTTTTCGGTGTCATTCCACATTCTTTCGTCAGCTCCGCAATTCGTCCTGCCGCCTGTACGCCCCTTCTGGAACAGTCACTTACAAGAATCACATAATCAACCTTTGGAAGAATCCCTCTGCTGATATGCTCCATACCGGCTTCATTGTCTACAACAACATACTGATAATTTGGCGTCAGTTTCTGAACCTGTGCCTGCAGAAGGCCATTCACAAAACAGTAGCATCCTTTTCCCTGAGTCCGTCCCATCACCAGAAGATCATAGTCATCATCCTCCGCGATACATCGCTGGAACATAATCTCCATATAGTCTGCCTTTGACATACCTGCCGGGACAGGGCTTTCCTTGCTGGTCTCCGCCCGTTCCACCTGTTCCCGGACCTCGCCCAGCGTCATCTCCACTTCTATTCCCAGCACTTCATTCAGGTTGGAATTTGCATCTGCGTCTACTGCCAGGATCGGTGTTCTCCCTTTTTCCGCAAGGTACTGAATCATCAGTCCTGTCAGGGTGGTCTTACCCACTCCGCCTTTGCCTGCAACAGCAATTGTCTGTGCCATAAAACGGCGCCTCCTTAATCTTTCTGTCTATTTATTTTCGTCTATTATACCAGAGTTCTCATTCCGGACTCTTTGATGATGCGGGATACATCCTGCCATTTATTCAGAGCATACAGATGAATACCGTCTACGCCCAGAGCACGGTAAGCATCGATCTGTTTGATCGTGTACTCGATACCAGCCTCTTTGAAGTCTTTTACCTTCTGCTCATAGAACATATCGAACGGCTTTCCGTCAGCATCTTTTGCTGCGAACGGATTCGGGAACAGCCAGTATTTGGAGATCAGTCTAGCCAGCTCTCTCTCCATTACACAGCCGTTACGTGACAGAGCCATGTTAATGGTAGCAGCCTGATCCAGGATCGGCATGATACCTACGTCTACCGGCATGGTAACACCAGCGTTGCGGATCTTGTCCATCCATCTCTTGAACTGTTCCATATCCCAGCAGAGCTGAGTCATGATATAATCAGCGCCGTTGTCCTGTTTCATTTTCAGAACAGCGATATCAGCATCCAGGCTGCGGCATGCAATATGGCCTTCCGGTGATCCTGCTACAGCGATCTCGAATTTATCGCCGAACTCTTTACGTGTGAAAGCAACCAGATCTGTTGCATAATCAAAATCACCGCAGGTAGTGGTCTCGCCCAGAGGAATATCTCCACGCAGAGCCAGCATATGATCTACACCCTCATCCAGGTACTGCTGCAGCTGCTCTTTGATACCTTCTTTGGTGTTCTTGATTACTGTGAAATGAGTTACCGGAACGGTGCCAGCTTTGATGATCTCCTGGCATACTTCACGGTTACGTCCAACGTTTCCGCCGCCTGCACCGTAGGTACATGAAATGTATTCCGGTTTGAACTCACACAGATGCTCAATTGTTCCGGGAAGATTCTCCATACCTTTGTCTGTCTTGGGCGGGAACAGTTCGAAAGAAAGCAGCTGTCTTTCTTTCATTTTTTCAGTTAATTTTACTTTTGCCATTGTTGCATACCTCCATAATCTTTAATGTATTTATTGTGATAGCTGCCAGGCTGTTAATCTGCCGGACAGTCGATCTTCACCACACCACCGGTCAAATCGGCCAGCGTCAGTGACCCCTGTATTGTTTTCTGATCTCCCATCACATCCGTGAGGGTGATCTGATCCCCGTTTACCTGTATCTTACTCACATATTCCATGATAATGCTGTCAGGATCGGAAGATCTGTATACCGTGGAAAGACACATCGTTATCACCTCCTGTCTCCCAGGCTGTTACTTACCTTCTTTCACTGTAGAAAGCGCCAGGCTGAGGTAAAGATTGCCTTTCTGGAACTCATCTACTGCTTTTTTTATCTGTTCAGCTGCAGCAGACTTTCCGGCCGCCTGCAGTTTTGCCGCCATCTGATCAAGTTCCGCAGCATGATGTTCGTTATGTTTCAGCATATAATCCAGCACCGCTGTCATCTGATCTTGCGTCTCCGGAGCTGCATGACTGTGATCGTGTCCATGATGTCCGCAATCTGACTGGCATGAGGCACAGCCCGATACTTCATGACTATGACTATGATCTGTCTCATGACTATGGGAATGAGAATGCCCGTCCTCATGACTGTGAGCAACCATGTTGCCGTTTTCGTCCTTTATCAAGTGCATGATTCGCCTCTCCTTTCTTACATTGTTAAGTTTTTGACAAGAATATAGATAGCAATCCATAATTCTTTTGCGTTATTATAACATAGATTTTTACCCTTCTCAACAATCCTCGTGTATTTTTTCAGGTACTTTCCGTAAATATACACAAAATAGCACTATCATTTTCTATGCTTTTCCATCCGCATTGCCCTGTATTTTTTCTGGAAATTGTCATTTTTTTCCGTATTTTGAGCGTCTCTCTGCGCTTTTTCAAAAGAAATACTGGCAGCAAGCCTCATAAGGAAAAGTAATTCCCCCTGTAGACAGGCTGCGCAGTCTGTTCTCCGTTTCGGTCAGTATAAAACGATGATCCCCGGTTAGTGAACACACTGAAGCATATTCGAACATATACCGCAAAGTGAAGCCTGAAGACTGCGGAAATGTTTATAAGGCGTTCAAACACGCTTTATCTTTAGCATCAAAAAACTGCCGCAGCGTTAATGATTGCTCATCTTCGCTGCAGCAGTCCTTCTACCGCCCTATCTCTATGGCACAATTACAGAAATTGTTGTGTGCTCCGCACTCTCAATTTTACATATCACGAAACATACTTCATCTCAGATTATGGCTGATTTTAAGCCAGTGCTTTGCCAAGCTCTTCGCAGGCTGCCTGTGCTTCGTCATCCGGAGCCTCTGTGCAAATCACAAACTCATGAGGCATTACTGCTCCGTCTTCTTTGCAGGTGCTCTCCCAGTTTCTCATCCATTCGCCGTCTCCCCATCCATAGGATCCGAACAGGCCGATTTTTTTGCCGTTTAATTTACTCTCGCACTCTTTAAATACCGGTTCAAATACGGTATCTTCCAGTTCTTCGTCTCCCATAGCCGGGCATCCGAATGCAACTGCATCATATTCATTCATTTTATCTGCGGAAAAATCTTCTGCAGAAAATACATCCGTTTCAGCTCCGGCTGCCTTTGCGCCTTCTGCTACCTTGTTTGCCATCTCTTCTGTGTTTCCACTTCCGCTCCAGTATACTACCGCTACTTTGCTCATGATTTTTACCTCATTCTTTCATTATATTTAAATTTTAAAACAAACTTTATCATATTGGTTAAAAGTATTCAAAAAAACATAACACTTCTTTTAACCCTCGTGTCGTATGAAACCTTCCCCGGATGCACCCACTGAAATGCAATTAGGGATTCGCAATTTTTGTTTCGCATCCATTCAGACCACATTCCATTTTCACCCTTCCGCAACCTGTGTATAGCGGCAAGTGTTATGTCCGTCTCAGGCCGCTACGGTAAGCTGCATGACTGTTCTTCCCTGCCGCCAGAGCCGTGCATATACTTCTCTGCACTTGCGGTATTTTTCGAACAGTTTTACTGTTTCACATTCATTGCAGTATACCTTCCAGCATCCTGCACATTTATAATTTCTACCCGCATTTTTGATAAAACCAACAACATCTCCCAGTGGATATCCGAGGAAGATTCCCACTTCATGTGGGAAACCTTCCTGCTGTGACAGTCTCTCCTGCAAATGGCGCAGTGTACTGTCGAGATCAGTTTCCGCGTAGCCATATCCCCGAAGGAATCTCGCTACGCCAGGGGCTTTGAGGTTTCTGGCAAGCTGAGATCTGCGGCACACATAAATCAGCACACGCTGACCATCCATCTTCATAATAAAAAGCTGTATCCCTTTTTTGTTCATTACTTCATTCCACAGTTCCACCTGCTGCCGCAGTTCTATCTCACTTTCATAAGCAGCCGAAAACAGACTGGCCGTTTTCAGCGATGCCAATGTGGGGGAACAGTTTTCAATCAGATATTTCTCCAGCATCTCGTTACCTTATCCTTATTTTTGTTAGTGTTTTCTAACTTATGATGTTTAAGTTACGGCAGTCGCAACGCAACCGCCGCTCTTATCATTCTTATTCACAAGGCATCAAAACCACATTCTCTACGTCCTGATCTTCAATATATCCATAGTCTTTCAGACCAGCCCGGATGACATCAAGCCACACACCGGATGACAGGCTTCTGCTCGTATGGTCGCTCAGTTCTACACGGCAGGACTGATTCCTGCTCTGTATTTCCTCCTCATCGTAAGAAATACGGTACATATTCTTCCGGCTGATGGCCCCGATCTCCTCCAGCACATTTACCATTCGGTATACGGTGGCTGTTCCAATGCCGGGATCCTTCATGGAAGCTTTATAATAGATTTCTTTACAGCAGGAACAGTCCTCCTCCAGGATTACATCCAGCAGCATTCTCCTCTGCTTTGTAATCCTGCATCCCTGTTCTCTCAGTTTCTGAAAGATCTGTTCTTTCTTCATCTGAGTTTTCTGAAACCGCACTGCATCCTGTTTTCTGTCTTCCTCATGAAAGATTTTC
This sequence comes from uncultured Lachnospiraceae bacterium, assembly GCA_934371475.1. Classification (GTDB taxonomy): domain Bacteria; phylum Bacillota; class Clostridia; order Lachnospirales; family Lachnospiraceae; genus Merdiplasma. Next base: position 12,889 of record CAKRNX010000023.1, on the reverse strand, counting down.
TGCAACAAAAGCACCTCCTAATGGCAGTGTCCGCCGCAATGTCCGCAGTCTCCTCCGCAAATCGGAGATTTACCGTTCTTCTTGTCGCGGGCCATGCTTCTGACTGCCAGTCCTATTACTCCAAGTACGATTGCTCCTACAATGATTGTACCCATACTTATGCCTCCTGTTTTAGGAACCGGAAACTGCCATTCGGCAGCCCTCTTCCTATTTATCAATATTCTCAGGCTTTTACTTTTACATCCACATTCAGGCTCTTGCTCTCTTTGGAAGGTCTGAAGAGCAGATATACAAAACCAATGATAAGCAGAATTGCAACAATTGTCCAGATGCCTACGCCGCCACCTGTTACCAGGTTGCCGATCTGGGTAATACACAGAGATACCACATAAGCAAGGCCGCACTGATATCCGATTGCAATCCAGAACCACTTTGTGTTGTTCATCTCTCTCTTAATAGCACCCATTGCCGCGAAGCACGGAGCACACAGAAGATTGAATGCCATAAAGCTGTAACCGGTGATTGTGGTAAATGCTGCTGCCATCTGAGCGTATACGCTGCCATCTCCGCCGCTATACAGGATACCCAGAGTACCGACTATGTTCTCTTTTGCAACCAGTCCGGTAACAGAAGCCACAGTTGCCTGCCAGTTGCCCCAGCCCTGCGGAACAAAGATCCAGCTGAGTGCCTGACCAATTCTTCCAAGGATACTGTAATCGATCTCGCTCTCTTCCAGCATACGGAAGGTGCCGTCAACAAATCCGAAGTATGTGGTGAACCAGATTACGATGGTAGAAAGAAGGATAATCGTACCGGCCTTCTTAATAAAGGACCATCCGCGCTCCCACATACTGCGCAGCACGCTGCCTGCTGTGGGGATATGGTAAGCCGGAAGTTCCATAACGAACGGAGCCGGATCACCAATAAACAGTTTCGTTTTCTTCAGAATAATACCGGAGCAGATGATTGCTGCAATACCAAGGAAGTATGCAGACGGAGCTACCCACGGAGCGCCTCCGAAGATGGCGCCTGCCACCATTGCGATAAACGGCAATTTTGCACCGCACGGAATAAAGGTGGTTGTCATAATTGTCATTTTACGGTCATGGTCATTCTCAATCGTTCTGGAAGCCATGATGCCGGGAATACCGCATCCGGAACCGATCAGCATCGGGATGAAAGACTTTCCGGAAAGACCAAATCTGCGGAAAATTCTGTCCATGATGAATGCAATACGCGCCATATATCCGCAGCCTTCCAGGAAAGCCAGGAAAATGAACAGGATCAGGATCTGAGGAACAAATCCAAGTACGGCACCGACACCGGCTACAATACCATCCATAATCAGACCATGGAGCCAGTCAGCGCATCCAACCGCATCAAGTACGTTCTCAATGAGAACTGGGATACCCGGGATCCATACGCCGTATCCGTCAGCCGGATCAGGAGCTTCACAGTTCCATTTTTCCATCACTGCCACTGCATCCTGGAAATCAGCGCCGCTGGCGGTTTCTTCTGACTCAGCCAGTGTCTCTTCATCCTCAACAGTGTAAGTTACTTCTTTTGTATCCTCAACAGTTGCTGCGAACTCCTTCAGAGCTGCTGTCGCTGCGTCCGCATCAAAGTTTTCTGACTCAGAGTCCAGCAGACCTGCCAGCTCATCGTTGCCGGCATCTTCCACAAATGCATTTACAACTGCAGATGCATCATCGAATTCTGTTGTGTCATCATCAAAGGAACTTCTTCCAACGCCGGCAAGGAACCATCCATCCCCGAACACCCCATCATTCGCCCAGTCTGTAGCAATCGTACCTACTGTGGTGACAGATACATAGTACACAATAAACATAACAACCGCAAAGATCGGAAGTGCCAGCCAGCGGTTGGTCACGATCCGGTCGATCTTATCAGAAGTGGTCATGCTGTTCTTTTTATTCTTTGTATAGCACTCACCGATAATAGAAGAAATGTATGCGTAACGCTCACCTGTGATAATGCTCTCTGTATCATCATCGTAAGCTTTTTCCAGCTCTGCAATCTCAGCGCTTACATTGGGAGTCTGCTGTTTCATCTGGCTGGCAATCTTGTCATCCTTTTCCAGAAGCTTGATCGCGAAGAAACGTTTCTGCTCTTCCGGAACACTGTTTCCCAGTTTTGCTTCTACCTTTTCCACTACCGCTTCTACTTCCGGTGCGAACTTGTGCGCATGTGGTGTTTTCTTGCTGCCCTGTGCAAGTGCAACTGCCTTCTCGGCAGCTTTCTGGATACCGGTGCCTTTCAGAGCGGAAATCTCCACCACTTCGCATCCAAGTCTCTTACTCAGTTTGTCAATATGAATCTTGTCACCGTTTTTCTCAACTACATCCATCATGTTCACAGCCATGATTACCGGAATGCCAAGCTCCATGATCTGTGTGGACAGATACAGGTTTCTCTCAATGTTTGTTCCATCTACGATATTGATAATCGCATCCGGTCTCTCACCGATCAGGTAGTTTCTGGCTACCACTTCTTCCAGTGTGTAAGGTGACAGAGAATAAATACCCGGCAGGTCCATGATGGTGACATCTTTGTGTCCCTTCAGACGTCCTTCTTTTTTCTCAACTGTTACGCCTGGCCAGTTACCTACGAACTGGTTGGATCCTGTCAGCGCGTTAAATAATGTTGTCTTGCCGCAGTTGGGGTTGCCGGCTAATGCAATCTTGACTGACATTTTCATGCCTCCTCTTTCCTTGAATAATTATTTCAGATAAAAACAAAACATCCTGCTACCGCAGGTTTGCCGCAGCTTGCGTCTGTTTTGTTAATCTCTTTTGGATTTGCATATACTTCCTTGTGTAAGTATTGGCTAACGTCTTAGCAAAATAAAAGCCTATTCTACCACGATCATTTCTGCATCGGCTTTTCTCAGAGACAGTTCATAACCACGCACAGTCACCTCAACCGGATCTCCCAGCGGAGCAACTTTTCTTACAAAAATTGCCACACCCTTAGTGATACCCATATCCATAATACGTCTCTTTACCGGGCCATCACCGTTGATTTTCTTTACTGTTACTGTCTGCCCGCAGGCAACTTCCTTCAGTGTTTTCATAAATTAAACTCCTTCCTCTATCTTTCGGACTCCGATACAGATCCTTAAATCATGATCTTGCTTGCCATCTCTTTGTTGATCGCAACCCTGGAATCCTTTACATTCACAATCATGTTGCCGCCGATCTCAGAGACAACTGTCACGGTACCGCCAGCCACAAAGCCCAGATTCTCGAGAAACTTTCTGGTTTCTTCTCTTCCGCCAACTTTGCGTATTATATTTTCTTCACCAGGACTGGCCATTGTTAACGGCATCATTTTCTCCTCCTCTGTTAGTTTGATAAATTTTTTCATCTCCTGACTTCCGTAAGTTAGTGTATGCTAATTTTCTTTAGTTGTCAATGATATTCTGCTCTCATACTTGATATTTTTTCTCATTATGCGCAGTACTGCTCCATTACTGTATGGAGTGCGGCAGCACTGCTGGTATGGATCCTTGCGATAGGAATATTGTTTCGTTTGGCCTCCTGGGTGGCAGATACTACCATTTTATGTGATACTGTGTTTGTAAACAGGATCAGCAGATCCGGGCATCCGATCTTCTTTTTCAACGGACCGTTCTCTTTTGCAAACACTTTTGCCTTACATCCGTATCCCTTGCAGATATCGGTATACTGACATACCATTCTCTCATTGCCTCCAATAATTACTACGCTCATATCATCTTCCTCCTATTTTTACTTACTGTCACATGTTCTGGTACAGAAAATTCTGATTTCCTGATATCGTATTGCTACATCAATTCAGTTTTTAGAGTTAGATATATCTAACTTTCATATCTTAAAAAAGTGTACACAGCAAATCTTTTACGCTGCAGTACACACCTGCGGTCTGTCATTTTCTCTCAGGGCTACCCGATCACAGCCAGTACATTTTTCCTTCTGCCCATTATCAGACATTCCCTATAGAACAGAGACATTATTCCGGTTAATTAGTCGTTACTAACTTCTTTTATCTTATACAAAGTTTACATTACTGTCAAGTATTTTTTGATGCAGGAACTTCCGGCAGTTTTCTGATCGCTGCAGTTCTCGGATACCTGTAAATTGTAACATTCGCAGTCCTCATCTTATGTTTTGCTTTAAAACAGACTTTTGCCTCATGGCATCTTGGTATACCCGGAGGATGCATACTTCTTCTCTGCAAGCTGCGCAGTCTACACTCCGTTTCGGTCGGCGCAAAACCATTGTCCACCGGACAATGTGCGCCCCGCCGGAGGCTTATGCTATAGGAAATTATCGTAATCTCAATCTCCTATAGCATAAAAAAAATACCTTTTAAACAGGCTGTTTCGCCCTGCCTGTTTAAAAGGTATTGTATTCCTATATTTTTTCGTTCAGGATGCCCCTGTATTCTTGCTTCGAGGTGCGCACCATGCACCTGCATGACATATTTCTCCTGTCCGTCTCTGCATCCGCGCTCCCGGATTTTACGCCAGCATCATCCTGTCGTTAGCAAATTCTCCGCCGCTGACCACTTCGAACTTTTCCAGAAGATCTGACACCTGAAGTTTCTTTTTTTCTTCTCCATCCACGTCGTAAATGATTCGTCCCTCGTGCATCATAATCAGCCGGTTTCCCATGCGGATGGCATCTTTCATATTATGTGTCACCATCATCGCTGTCAGATGGCTTTCTTCCACGATACTGGCAGTCAGCTCCAGCACCTTGGCCGCAGTTTTGGGATCCAGCGCCGCAGTATGCTCATCCAGCAGCAGCAGTTTGGGCTTTTTCAAAGAAGCCATCAGTAATGTCAGCGCCTGCCTCTGTCCGCCGGAGAGCAGTCCCACTTTGGAAGTCATTCGATCCTCCAGTCCCAGATCCAGTACCTTCAGCATCTCATGATATTTTTCTTTCTCTGCCTTTGTAATGCCCCAGCTAAGTCCGCGTTTTTCCCCACGGCGTGCTGCCAGTGCCAGATTTTCCTGTATCTCCATCGTTGCGGAAGTGCCTGTCATAGGATCCTGAAATACACGCCCCAGCAGTTTTGCCCGTTTATACTCAGGATATCCGGTAATATTTTCCCCGTCGATCACAATCGAACCATCATCTACCGGCCACACACCTGCGATCGCATTCAGCGTGGTGGACTTTCCTGCACCGTTTCCACCGATGATCGTCACAAAATCGCCATCCCTCAGCGACAGATTCACGCCTCGCAGCGCGGGCTTTTCATTGATCGTTCCCTTATTAAAGGTTTTGTGTATATTTTTGATTTCCAGCATCACACTCATGTTATTTCGCTCCTTTCTTTGCAGCTCTTGCATAAGAATTTTGCGATTTCGCCCTCAGATAAGGAACTGCCAGAAAAATAGCCACAATAATTGCCGTAAACAGTTTCAGGTCATTGGACGGCATCTTCATCCAGAGCACCAGTCCTACTACTACGTAATAGATGATACCGCCGATCACCACAAACAGCAGCCGGCCAAAGAAATTCAGATGTCTTCCGAATAGTGCCTCTCCAAGCACCTCACCGATAATTACCGCTGCCAGTCCGATCACGATCGCACCTCTTCCCATATTGACGTCACTGAACCCCTGATACTGGGCCAGCAATCCGCCGGAAAGAGCCACCAGTCCATTAGAGAGAGAAAGTGTCAGTACTTTTGTCGCATTAATATTAATCCCCTGCGCCTTGGACATGGAAGGGTTGCATCCTGTCGCCCGGATTGCACTCCCCATCTCCGTACCAAAAAACCAGTACAACAGACAGATCACGATAAGCGCCAGCGCACCTCCCACCAGAAGAGACTTGGGAATATTTCTCAGTGACACCACAAGAAAGTATTTATCTACGCTTACCGCCTGGTTTGCCTTTCCAAACATGATCCTCAGGTTGACAGAATACAGTGCAATCTGAGTCAGAATTCCCGCCAGGATATCCGGAATGCCAAATACTGTGTGCAATAGACCCGTCACAAAACCAGCCAGCAGACCAGCTGCAAAAGCTACCAGCAACGCTACCGGCGACGGAACGCCATTGATGATCAGCATCACTGCCACCGCGCCGCCGGTAGCAAACGAACCGTCCACCGTAAGATCTGAAAAACGAAGCAATCGGAATGTCATATACACTCCGATCGCCATGATGCCCCAGATAATGCCCTGCGCGATATTTCCAGGCAGTGCCGCAAACAGCGTAGCAGGATTTAATGCAAGTAAATTCATTGTTCCGTCCTCCGGTATTTCTTACTTTATATTTATATTCTCATTTTCACCAACACAAGCATCCCCTGTCATGGCTTCGCGTTCCGCTCGTCTGAAAGGGGATGCCCTATTACGTGTCTAACAACTCAAGAATGCATCGTTTCTTTTATTCTGCGCTCTCGATTGCTACATATCCTTCCGGCACTTCGATATTCAGCGCCTCACAAACCTCTGCATTATATTCTTTTGTTACGCTCGGTGCAAACTCAACAGGCATAGCAGATACATCCGCTCCATCTTTTAAGACTTTTACTGCCATCTGCCCGGTCGTGTATCCGAGATCATAGTAATCGATAGAAAGAGTCGCTACGCCGCATCCGGAACAGATCCCCTCCTCGCCTGCGATAATCGGAATACCTGCCGGTACTGCCACGTTTTTAATATTTTCGGTGCAGGAAGCCGCCGTATTATCTGTTGGGATGTAAAGCACATCATTTTCCGCACATGCATTTGTTGTGACAGAAGCTACATCGTTGCTGTCTGAAAATGTATACTCAGAAACGGTATATCCCATCTCTTCCAGGTATCCGGTAATCACACTGGCCTGATATTCAGAATTGGCCTCTGCTGAGCAGTACAGAATACCAACATTTTTAGCATCCGGGAAAAGCTCATGCAGCATATCTGCCTGCTGATCCAGCGGAGCCAGGTCAGAGGTACCTGAAATATTAGTTCCTGTCGTGCCGTCCCATTCATCCATATTTAAAGCTGTCGCATAATCAGTTACCGCAGTTCCAAGGATCGGAATATCAGCAGTCGCTGACTGCGCCGCCTGCAGAGAAGCTGTCGCATTTGCCAGAATCAGATCCACTCCATTGGATACGAACTGATTGACAATTGTGGAACAGTTGGCTGAATCTCCTGCCGCATTCTGCAGATCAAAGGAAACCGCATCTCCAAACTCATCTGTCAGTGCATCCTGAAATCCCTGGGTTGCCGCGTCCAGTGCCGGATGCTGCACCAGCTGACAGATCCCTACTTGATAAGTGGCATCCTCTGCCGCCGCCATCATTCCTGTCGCTGAAAACGCCATAACTCCCGCAGCCGTCACAGCGACTGTTTTTACCAGATTGTTCTTTTTCATAGATACTTTCCTCCTTTAAAGCGTTAAATGGATAATATTCTATTATTATAGTGTTTTCGGCGCCGTCTGTCAAGACAGAGAATCGAAAATGCTCCCTTTCCGACAGAACGAGATTTTCATATTTCTCAATATCTGTCAAAAGGGAGCATACCCTGTCAGATGATGTGGGGTGCGCAGTGTTTCTACCACGGGAGAAGCGGATTTTCTATTTTTTTGTCCCGCAGCATCAGGGTACTCACCGCATCCTTTGCACTCTTTCCTTCAAAAAGAACCTTACTGACCTGTTCAATGATCGGAAGCTCTACCTGATATTTGGCGGCCAGTTCCACAGCTGCTTTGGTGGAATATACACCTTCCACCACCATATTGACCTCTTTCATGGCCTCTTCCATCGTATATCCCTGTCCGATCAGTACGCCTGCCCGCCGGTTCCGGCTGTGTACGCTGGCACAGGTCACAATCAGATCTCCGATCCCTGTCAGGCCAAAAAACGTCTCCGGCCGTCCGCCCATCTTGATCCCAAGGCGGGCTACCTCCGCAATTCCTCTGGTAATCAGCGCTGCTTTTGTATTATCTCCGTATCCCAGACCGTCCGCCACTCCGGCCGCCAGGGCAATCACATTTTTCAGTGCACCGCCCAGCTCGATTCCCAGCATATCCGGACTGATATACACGCGAAATACCGGACTCATAAATATATTCTGAAGGTACTTTGCAGTCTCTTCCGTCCGGGCACCTATCACACAGGTGGTAGGCAGACCGCGGCTTACCTCCTCCGCATGGCTCGGACCCGAAAGAACTGCCGCGTGGGCTCCCGATATCTCCTGCTCAATCATATCCGTCATCGTTGCAAACGTATCTGCTTCAATTCCTTTGGCCACACTGACGATTATCTGCCCCTTTTTCACCTGTGAACTGATGCGCCGGCAGGTATTTCTCATCTGGGCAGAGGGAACAGCCATGACCAACACATCCTGGCCTGTCAGCACCTGCTCAAGATCTCCCGTAATCCTGATCAGGTCAGGGATCTTAACTCCCGGCAGTTTCCCGGGATTTTCTCTTGTCTCGGCCAGACGCCTTGCTTCCTCCGGCCTGTGAGACCACAGTGTTACCGTATGATGATTATTGCACAGCACGATCGCCAGGGCGCTGCCCCAGCTTCCCGCTCCGAGTATTCCAACAGTTGCCATTCTCCCACCTCCGAATCAGATCTCCGGTTTTTTCTTGCTCAGATAAGTCTTTCTCTCTGTCCCGTGCAGCAGACGTCCAATATTGGCGCGATGCTCCCAGAAAGCCAGCGCAGCTAATGCGAACGCCACTGCATACAGTTCATACAGATGCGCCTGGCTCATGCCAAACCATCCCAGCTGTCCCAGGATCGGCAGTTCTATCATAATTCCAACATAAACAAGCAGGGATCCCAGCGATACATAATGCGTCAGGAAAAAGACAGAGAAAAACGTGATAATCCCCAGCACTGCCATCACGGGATTAAAAGAAAGCACCAGCCCCGCAGTAGCTGCGATCCCCTTACCGCCGCGAAATCCCAAATAAAATGGGAAATTATGTCCCAGGATCACGCCTGTTGCGGCATAGAAAGTCAGCAGCGGAAGTATGTCCGGATAAGAACTTCCGAACGCCAGGCGCACAATCACAATAGCCAGGATGCATTTCAGGCAGTCGCCTGCAAATGTCAAAAGTCCCGCCTTTCTTCCCAGCGTGCGCATCATATTTGTGGTGCCGGCATTGCCGCTCCCGTAATTGCGGATATCTATTCCATTCTTTCTTCCGATAATATAGCTGGTCTGAAACAGTCCCAGACAGTAGCCTATGGCCAGACACACGATCCGTATCATGTCAGTTCTCCTTCTCTTTTCTCTCCCGTATAATAAACTTCAACGGTGTCCCCCTGAAACCAAACGTATCTCTGATCTTATTCTCAATATATCTTGTGTAAGAGAAATGCATCAGCTCCTTGTCATTGACAAAAATGACAAATGTAGGAGGTTTTACCGCTACCTGAGTAATATAATACAGTTTTAGGCGTTTGCCTTTGTCCGTAGGCGGCTGCTGCAGCGCCACTGCCTCTGCCAGAATCTCATTCAGTACACCGGTTCCCACTCTCATGGTCTGATTGGCGATTACCATGTCAATGCATTCAAACAGTCTGGGCAGGCGCTGACCTGTCTCGGCGGAAATAAAGAGGATTTCCGCATACGGCATAAACGAGAGCACTTCCCTGACTTTGTTTGTAAACTTGTAGATCGTCTTGTCATCTTTCTCAATGGCATCCCATTTATTTACAGCGATAATAATACCCTTACCTCTGTCATGCGCAATGCCCGCAATCTTGGCATCCTGCTCTGTCACACCTTCTGTAGCATCAATCATGATCACGACCACATCCGCACGCTCCACAGCTGTCACTGTACGGATAATGCTGTACCGCTCCAGCTCTTCCTTAATTTTATTCTTGCGGCGAAGTCCCGCTGTATCAATAAAAACATACTCATGCCCGCCGTAGGAAACTGCAGCGTCCACAGCGTCCCTCGTAGTACCTGCAATGTCTGAAACAATCAGGCGCTGCTCACCTAACAGTTTATTAATAAGAGATGATTTGCCCACATTCGGCTTACCTACGATGGCTACTCTCGGACGCTCATCTTCTTCCTCCTCATTCTCCTGGGGCGGGAAATGTTCCAGCACCGCGTCCAGAAGTTCTCCGATGCCCATACGGTTTGCAGAAGAAACGGGAATAGGATCTCCGATTCCGAGATTATAAAACTCATAAACTTCCACCATATCACGGTTGAAGCTGTCTACCTTATTAACCGCCAGCACAATGGGTTTGTGGGAACGACGCAGCATATCTGCCACCTTAGAGTCTGCATCCACCAGCCCCTGTTTCAAGTCCGTCATAAATATAATCACATCCGCCGTATCAATGGCGATCTGCGCCTGCTCCCTCATCTGGGAAAGAATAATGTCACCGGTATCCGGTTCAATACCGCCCGTATCAATCAGTGTGAATTTGACGTTCAGCCACTCCACATCCGCATAAATCCTGTCCCGGGTCACCCCCGGAGTATCTTTGATAATCGATATATTTTCTCCTGCCAGTACATTAAACAGTGTGGATTTGCCCACATTCGGCCTGCCCACGATGGCTACAATCGGCTTGCTCATGTCATACCTCCTGAAATTATTAACCGCTTGATTTTACAATAGTATCCTGTAATTGTAAAGCTTTTTCAGCCGCTCCTTTTCAAAAGTGCTCCGGCATTCTTGCTGCGAGGCGGGAGTCATCTCACATCTGATATATAGATTCTACCCGAAAGGCTGAACTGTTGCTTTTATCGTTCTATTCTGTTTCTATGATAACTGTTTGCACATAAAAATGCAACTTTACTTTTCTTTCCCCTTTTCCTTCCTCATCTAAATCTGATGATTTCCCTCTATCCAACCGGCTTCACAGCGAAACAAGCAGGCCGCAAACAGACTGTTGGTTTTCTTTTATTTCACATCGAATAATATCGATTGCTCAGAAATAAAGACAACCGTTTCTGACAATTATCTTGACTCTGCCGCTGACCACATGATATAACAGTCCTGAATACTGTAAAAAATTTGTAAATTGATTTTATATTTTGTGGAGGTCAACCCAATGTCAGAACTTAAAATCCAAGAACATGCGATGCCTGTAGGTCCATTAAAGATCGCCGCACTGGAAGGATGCAGAGATTTTGCTTCGGCAGTAGACAGATATCTTGTCGATTTCCGTCACAATTCTCCCATGCACACGGATCCTTCCTTTCCGCTGCCTGGATATTGCGAAGACAGCTATCTGTTAAACTGCAGCTGCCCCCGCTTCGGAACCGGCGAAGGAAAAGGTGTCATCCTCGACTCTGTCCGTGGATGTGATCTTTTCATCCTGGTGGACGTATGCAACTACAGCCTGACTTACTCTGTCTGCGGTTACGAAAACCATATGTCTCCTGATAATCATTTTCAGGATCTGAAGCGTATCATTTCCGCTGCAAACGGAAAAGCAAAACGTATCACTGTTGTGATGCCTTTCCTTTATGAAGGACGTCAGCACAAGCGTTCCAAACGCGAATCTCTGGACTGTTCCCTTGCTCTGCAGGAGCTGACTGACATGGGTGTGACCAACATTGTTACCTTTGATGCCCACGATCCCCGTGTCCAGAATGCTATCCCTCTGCACGGTTTCGATTCCTTTATGCCGACTTATCAGTTCCTGAAAGCACTGGTGGAAACCGTACCGGATCTGCACATTGACAGCGATCATCTGATGGCAATCAGCCCGGATGAGGGAGCTATGGAGCGTGCTGTATATTTTGCCAATATTCTTGGCATTGACATGGGTATGTTCTATAAGAGACGTGACTACTCCACCGTTGTAAACGGCAAAAACCCGATTGTTGCCCATGAGTTTCTCGGTGATTCTGTGGAAGGCAAGGATGTACTGGTCATCGATGATATGATCTCTTCCGGCGAAAGTATGCTGGATGTTGCCAAACAGTTAAAAGAACGAAAAGCCAGACGTGTGTTTGTCTGCACGACTTTCGGACTCTTCACAGACGGTCTGGACAAGTTTGATGAATATTACGAAAAAGGCTATATCACCAAGGTAGTCACCACAAACCTCAACTACCGCACACCTGAACTGCTGAAACGTCCATACTACGCAGAGGCTGATATGACCAAATACCTGGCCAGCATTATCGACCATCTAAATCATGACGTATCTATCAGCAGCATCCAGTCTCCTACAGAAAAGATCCGGGAGCTTCTGGAAAATCTCAAAAAGAAATAAATACAGACTTTTGTCTATCGGGATTTTGAACAAAAGTGTGCCTGCACATCCCGCGGGCTACAACTTTGGCAGCACAACGAAACAAAAAACAGCACATCAGGCCTGTGACAAACGCAGTCTTGATGTGCTGTTTTAGATTTATTGGACAAAATAATTCTACTGCGAGATGGGCGTCATACATCTGCATGACATATTTCTTTTGCACATTTCCACATCCGATGAATCACACAAGCCCCAGTACCGCGACCAGATTTCCTCGCCGCCCCGCGGACGCACGGTGTGAATAAAGAAGCTGAGGATTACAGCAGGTACACAGATCCGGCAGGCTGATATGCTCCGCTCTCATACCGGCCCGCAGGAAATTCTGTCTGCAGGCTTCCTGCAGATCCAGCTGATATTTTCCGTTCTCTTTCCGGTAAAACAGCCGGGACCACAGCGCCTCCTTATAAGCAGCACGGAACTGTTCAATCACGTCTTCACTGACCTCATAGCAGTCCTGACAGATAGAAGGTCCTATGGCTGCAAGTACATCCGCCGGATCTGTCCCGAACTCCTGCTGCATGGCGCGCAGTGTTGCGCCGCCCATATCTGCCACAGTCCCTCTCCATCCGGAATGGGAGCTTCCGATTGCACGATGCACCGGATCCACCAGCAGCAACGGCACAC
>CAKRNX010000022.1 GCA_934371475.1 uncultured Lachnospiraceae bacterium | reverse complement strand
GGATATGAAAGTGTTGAGCGTTCTGACTGTTGTGGCAGCTCTGACAGCTGGTTCTGCATTCCTGATGTGGGTTGGCGAGAGAATTACCGAGAACGGTGTGGGAAATGGTATTTCCATCGTCCTGATGATCAATATTCTGTCTCGTGTACCGCAGGATATCGCAACACTGGTTGATACGTTTGTACGCGGTAAGAGCGTTGCACACGGAGCACTGGCTGCTCTGATTATTATCGCAGTGATCGTTGTCACTGTAATTCTGGTTATTCTGCTGAATGATGCAACCAGAAAGATTCCGGTACAGTACGCGAAGAAGATGCAGGGCAGAAAGCTGGTTGACGGACAGTCCAGCTGCATTCCTCTGAAAGTGAATACAGCAGGCGTAATCCCCGTAATCTTTGCTTCTTCTCTGATGTCAATTCCTCAGATTGTGATGGCTTTCGTTCAGAAGAGTGCTTCCGGCGTAGGTGCAACAATCCTCGGAATGCTGAATCAGAATAACTGGTTCAACTTTAAGGAGCCGATCTATTCCGTAGGTCTGATCCTGTACATTGTACTGATTATTTTCTTTGCATATTTCTATACTTCAATCACCTTCAACCCGATTGAAGTGGCAGATAATATGAAAAAGCAGGGTGGATTTATTCCCGGTATTCGTCCTGGAAAGCCCACCACTGACTATTTAAACAAAATCCTGGGATACGTGGTATTCCTCGGCGCAGTTGGTCTGACCATCGTTGTGCTGATCCCGGTATTCTTTAATGGTGTGTTCGGAGCCTCTGTATCGTTCGGAGGAACTTCTATCATCATTATTGTGGGCGTTATCCTGGAGACATTAAAACAGATCGAGTCCCAGATGCTGGTTCGCAACTACAGGGGATTCCTCAGTGAATAGGTGGTGTACTTCCCATCTGTCCCCAGGGGCAGGTGGGGATGTACACTATATTGTTTTATGGGAAGGTAAATAAAAATGAAAATTATTATGCTTGGAGCGCCTGGAGCCGGTAAAGGAACTCAGGCTAAAAAGATTGCTGAAAAATATTCTGTTCCGCATATCTCCACAGGAGATATCTTCAGAGCCAACATCAAAAATGGAACAGAGCTGGGCAAAAAAGCGAAAGAATATATGGATCAGGGACTTCTGGTTCCTGATGAACTGACCTGCGATCTGGTAGTAGACAGGATCCAGCAGGATGACTGCAAAAACGGTTATATCCTGGATGGTTTTCCGAGAACAATTCCGCAGGCGAAAGCACTTGACGCTGCGCTGGCTAAGATGGGCGAGAAGATGGATTACGCCATCGATGTAGACGTACCGGATGAGAACATTGTAAAGAGAATGGGCGGAAGAAGAGCATGCACAGGCTGCGGAGCAACCTATCATATCGTGTTCAACGCACCGAAGACAGAAGGGATCTGCGATACCTGCGGTGAGAAGCTGGTTCTTCGCGACGATGACAAGCCCGAGACGGTTCAGAAGCGTCTGAGCGTATATCATGACCAGACACAGCCGCTGATTGATTACTACAGCGCTGCCGGTATTCTGAAAACTGTGGATGGAACTGTGGATATGGAGGATGTATTCGCAGCGATCGTTGATATTTTAGGAGAATAATCATATGTCAGTGACAGTAAAGTCTGCATCGGAAATTGAACTTATGAGAGAGGCAGGAAGGCTTCTGGAGATCGTACATGATGAGCTGGCCGAGATCATCCGTCCCGGTATCTCTACTTGGGAGATTAACCACGAGGGAGAGAAGCTGATCCGGAAACTGGGCGGTATCCCCAATTTCCTGAATTACAACGGATATCCTGCATCCATCTGTGTATCTGTAAACGAGGAAGTGGTACATGGCATTCCGAAGAAAAGCCGTATTTTAAAAGAGGGCGATATTGTCAGCCTGGATGCGGGACTGATCTACAAGGGATACCATTCCGACGCTGCTAGAACTTACGGTGTAGGAAAGATTTCACCGGAGGCGCAGAAACTGATCGATGTAACCAGAGAGAGCTTCTTCAAGGGAATCGAGTTTGCAAAGGCAGGACACCACCTGCATGAGATTTCCGCTGCCATTGGTAATTATGCAGAGTCATTCGGATACGGCGTTGTGCGGGATATGGTGGGACACGGTATTGGAACCGCGCTTCATGAAGATCCCCAGATCCCAAACTTTGCACAGAAGAGAAGGGGAATTCGTCTGGTGCCGGGCATGACACTTGCGATTGAACCGATGATTGACGCAGGCACCTGGGAAGTGGAGTGGCTGGATGATGACTGGACTGTAGTGACAGCTGACGGCTCTTTAGCAGCTCATTATGAGAATACTGTCCTGATCACAGACGGAGAGCCAGAGATCCTGACGCTGAGTCATTAATCGGAGGGCACTATGGAACAATATCATGCCGAAATGCTGGCGGTTTCTCGGGCAGGACATGACAAAGGAACATATTATGTAGTGCTGGGCCAGGAAGACGGAGTGCTCTTTCTGACGGACGGAAAGAACAGGCTGTTGGAGCAGCCGAAACGAAAAAATCAGAAGCATGTGCAGCTGATCAAACATTTGCCTGGTGAGATGATGGCAGAATTATCCCATATCGGGAGTGACGCAGATGTCAGACGTGCGTTGAAACTCTATCAGTCTCTCAGCGCACCAAACAGTAAGGAAAAGAGATAGATAGGAGGTTCAGGCATGTCAAAGTCAGACGTTATTGAGGTAGAAGGTACTGTACTGGAAAAACTTCCCAATGCAATGTTTAAAGTAGAGCTGGAGAATAAACATGTAGTCCTGGCTCACATCAGCGGGAAGCTTCGTATGAATTTCATCCGTATTCTGCCGGGTGATAAAGTAACCATCGAGCTTTCTCCGTATGATCTGTCCAAGGGACGCATCATCTGGAGAGACAAATAAATATCAGAGGCGAGATGACTCTCACCTCTGCAATCCTGCCGGGGTACTTAGCGGAGGGAGGTAAGAAAATATTTTAAAAACTGACTTCTGCCAAGTAGACGGGGGTGAAAAGCTGCGTGAATGGGAAAATCCATTTGCACAGCTTTTTTATTTCACAGGAAATTGTGTCCTGTGAAATAAAAAAGCTGTGCAGCTGTCATCGCAGATGGAGATCTCAGGGGATTGGGGAATCGACATTAACAATCGACATTAACAAGCATTTTTGAGAGAATGGATAAAAGTGTTCATTCTGATGAATCTCATTCTGCTGTTACTTCTGGTGTATGTGGTTTGTATGGGAGTCCGATGTTATATATAAACATCAATACAAAATGCAGCAGCACCTGGAAAAGAGACAGCCAGTGTATCCCGCAGCTTTTGCCCTAAATTGAGTATACCGGAAGAATCGGGCAGAGTAATGGACACATATAGGATGAAAAGAAAGAGAGGATGATTTTTAAATGATAAAATATTTGCACAGACATATACTTTTAATTAAACAGCTGCTATCGCTTTCCGTTGTATTTCATTTTATCAATACAACTATTACGGTATTTGCTACAGACACCACCCAAAACATTCCCAGTGTCTGTACTGAATTTAACCCTAATGGTACTCCGACTATGGGAAAGATCAGAATGCCGGTTTTTCTTGTTGATTTTTCAGATGAACATTTTTCAGAGAATGTCCTTTCCGCTGATAATATTGCACATATCTTGTTCAGCGATGAACCTGGCTCTATGACTACCTTTATAAAAAATGCATCTTATAATCAGTTACTGCTTAGTGGAGATGTCTTCTTTTATACTGCTCAGCATCCAAGTTCTGTCTACGAATCTGACTCCAATGGATTTGAAAGACTCTCTGAAGAGGTCCTGAACGCTTTTGATGACCAGCTTAACTACAACAATTATGACAGCAATAACGACGGTTATATCGATACTTTTGCTCTGACGATTGTCGGCTCACACGATTACTGGTATGGCTGCCAGGCCACTTGGTACAATGATACCGCTTACTCTGTCGATGGAGTAAAACCAATGTGCTATATTATCAACGATGCACAGCCATATTCTGATGAGATGAATTACTTCGTTGAAGAAATGTGTCATGAGTTTGGACATTGCATGGGGCTTCCTGACTACTACAAATATAATCTTGACGACGATTATGACGCGATGAACGGCGTTGCCGGATCAGAAATTATGGATGAAATGGAGGGTGACTTCTGCCAATTTTCCAAGCTGATGTTAGGCTGGCTGAAAGAAGACGAGGTCAGTATTTATACAGGAGGCACTGCTGAGTATACTCTTGCTTCTTCCGCATTACAGGGAAGCTGTGTACTCATTCCGGTCAATTTTCAGAGACTAGATGAAAAGTCTGTTTCGGTTGACCAGATATATACCGGTGAATATTTTCTAGTCCAGTATGATACCATGGAAAAGAATATGACAGATGTGCTTGCTTCAGGCAGAGATTCTGGAATACGTATACTGCACATTGATGCAGAAACCCGCACTGATGTTGATGGAACAGTTTCCTTTAAGTACGACAATAACAGTCCACTATACGACGCATCGCACAATGGTCGCCGTATCATCCGTCTTGTCAATGATAACAATGGATATTTTCATAAAGGAGATACGATAGACGGCAGCACGCCAGGATTTGCCTGGTATGACTCAAAAGGGAAAGAAACGATTGATCCTGAAATTACAATTACGGTAAGTGCAGAGAAAAATATGATAATTATAAAATCTCATTGATGAGTTTGACAAACAGAGAAATATGATTAAAAAGCAAAAAAGTCATTGGATATATTTGTTTATATTGAGAAATAAGGCATTTCTTGCTTTACGTCGTGTTTTATATTAAAAACAGCTAAAAAAATATGAAACAGACAAAAATACTGATCGATATGACGAAAGAAAATGAATTTTCTGTGTGCATTTACAGTTTACTCCAAAAAGTTGCACTTGATGACATTGGGATTGAAGTAAAAACAGGTAACTATTATAATGATCTCAGCTTGAACGGGATGGCAAAGCGGTTTCGTTCATAGGCGGGACGGATCGAGAATATCCGTTTTGCAGTAAAAAGCAAACCAGGGAAAAGGAAACATTTCTGCGCAGAACTCCTCCTGAAAAGAGACATCAAAAGTGTATAAAGGTATGAAATAAAGAGAAAGGCTGGTATGATTTCATGAAAAAAATCCCAATGATACTTGCAGCAGTGATGGCTGCCAATTCTGTGGCGGTTCCGGCTCTTGCTGAGGATGTAACAGAGAATTCTGCAATTAAATACAGTTCTTCCGGTTTCTACTATGTAGAAGAAAACGGTGATCAGGTACGCCTGAGCAACCAGAATGAGGAAGGCATTATGGAAGTTGACGGTCTGTACTTCCGTGATCTGGATAAAGACGGTGAGCTCGATGTCTATGAAGACTGGCGTGAGGATCAGGAAGTGCGTGTCCAGGATCTGCTCTCACAGATGACAGATGAAGAAAAAGCAGGAACTCTGATTTTTGCCTGCGTATTCGGAAGCAACGGAAGCACAGTCAGCGCGCTGGAGGGTGACCAGGATCAGTCCCACAACGGTGTGACGGCAAAGGGAACTCCGTATGTAGATGATTCTGAGACCTGCCTGTATTCCACAGAAGTGACAGAGACAGTCAGCGGAACAACTGTGATCCCGATGGCATATCAGATCCAGGAGACAAACGTATCGACATTCATCGCTGCATTCACCGGATATCCGAAGGATCAGCTGGATACTTTCAATGCAATCCAGGGAATTGCCGAGGAGTCAAGACTTGGTATTCCGGTTGTATTCTCCGGAGACCGTGTATATAATACCTGGGGCGGCATGGTAGATATGGCTCATTATGCACTGGGTGTAGCACATGACGAGGATCTGCTGTATGAGCTGGTATCCGAGTATGCGAAAGAAACCGCAGCGCTGGGATACAATCAGACATTCCACGGATATGGAAATGAGATCGGAAGCTTCTACGGCGATAATCCTGAATATATTGCAGAGATGTCCGCTACCGAGACAAAGGCATATCAGGATAACGGCATCAGCGCTCATTCCAAACACTTCATCGCAAGAGGCGGAAGAAATTCTTATGCAAATGCAAAATCTGATGCAGACCTTCTGGACAGCTGGATGATCGGCTGGAAAGCAGTAGTAGACGCAGGAACAGATTATATCATGACCAACAACAATGAAGGTATCACCGAAGGCGTACAGGGCTATATGGACAAAGATACCTACGCACTGCTGAGAGACAAACTGGGATATGACGGCGTTGTTTGCCTTGACTGGCCGCTGGATATTAGCTGGATTATGGAAAAGACCGGTGTAACTTCTGACGGAACGGATATTTCCACCTTATCCGCAGCAGAGAGATATGCACTGATCCTGAATGCGGGCGTAGATATGTTCAGCTGCTACGGCGCAGTGAAGGGAACAGATCTGAGCGCTTACGAGGAAGAGATCTCTAACCGTGCATTTCCGGACATCATCCTGGAAGCAGTCAATACCGGACTGGTAACAGAGGAAGATTTCAATGAGCATGTAGCAAGAGTGCTGCGCAACAAATTCGATCTGGGTCTGTTTGAGGATCCGTATTCAGACTGGGAAGACGCTCTGGAACTGATCGGTTCTGATGAATATAAAGAAGAGCAGTTCGCAGTAACCAGTAATGATGATGTAAACAAAGCACGCCGCAGTAAGATCACCGAGCTGGAAGAGCGTCTGATGACTGAGTCTACAATCCTTCTGAAGAATGAGGACAGCCTGCTTCCGCTGGCAAAGGGAACAAAAGTATATGTAGACGGCAGTGCAGAGAATATCAAGACAAGCGATACAGAAGCACTGGGCGCTTACGGCACAGTTGTATCTACAATGGAAGAGGCAGATGTATGCGTATTCCATGTAACAACATTTGATGACAATTACTACTACATGGTTGAAGATGCACAGGCAGCAGGAAAACCGATCGTTCTGATCTTTGAAGGAACTGTAAGTTCTGAGCCGGGAGCAGAACAGGTAGAAAACAGCGATGCTCTGCTGATGCAGACATTCCAGAATACACCGGACCACGGCTCTTCTGTAGGAAGCTTCTACCGCTATGTTGATCCGGATGTGACAGCAGCTATGGTATTTGGCGAGAAAGAGCCGACCGGAACCACTCTGTATGAGACTGCTTACAACGAAGACGATTATACACTGTCCAACGGTGAGCTGCAATTTGATATCGGAACTGACACAGCAACCCGCCTGTACATGACCATGATGGCAAAAGAAGATCCGACTGTGGATATGCCGAACAACCTGGGCAACGTACTGTGGACAACCGATTACGGCATGAGCTACAGCAGAGCAGCAGATATCGAGCTGAGCCTTCTGTCCGTACCGCAGGCTGTAGAAGAGCAGGAAGTAGAGAGCATGTGGGGAACTCAGATCAAGAAAGTAGCTGTCAATGCAACACAGCAGGCAGGTGTTCCGTTTGAGATTAGCTTCGTGGCAAAAAACAACGGCGCTGACGGCCATGTGACTGTTCAGGTGCTGGATGGCGAGAATGTAGCTGCTGAGAAGTTTGTAGCTCTGACAGATGACCAGTTCCGCGTTATCACCATGGAGCTGACTCTGGAAGCTGGCGAGCACACAATCACAGTAGGTGACATGAGCGAGACAATCGTGGTAGAATAAGAATTAACAGAATAACAAACTGGAAACAGGCTTTGGGCGCTGCTGGGAAAGCAGCGCTCATTGTGGATAAAAAGAAAGGATCGACGAAAATGAAAAAACACATCGTATTTGGAAATACATTACTGTTAAGTCTTGGAATGATGGCCGGATGCTGTCTGGCAGAGCAGCCCTCTGCAACGGCATGGAAAGCAGAGACGCCGATCACAGTAGACGGAGACCTGAGTGAATGGAAACTGGATTCTCCGATCGAAATCAATGATGCATCACAGGTAATCCGGGATGCGGATTACTGGCTGGGAGAGACAGATCTAAGTGCGTCGATCTATACAATGTGGGACGAGGAAAATCTGTATCTGGCTGCTGATGTGAAGGAGGCATCGCCGTTTGGAGCAGTGGGGCAGCTGTCTCACAATATGGAAGATAATATGAAGCTGTATATTTCCACCAATCCGGATGCGGATCCGGAGCGGGAAAGTTATGAGACAAATGATTTTCTGCTGTATCTGATGATGGATAATCAGGGATGGTATACGGCATTTGACCGTTCTATGCTGGAGAGAGAGAATCTGGCCCGCTTTACTTCTGCGGGAATGGAGGAGAGTGCAGACATACTGACCGGATATCAGCACGGGTATCAGTTTACTGACGACGGGTATATTCTGGAAATTGCCATCCCGTGGTCTAACTTTTCTAATGATTACATCGAACAGTATTGCCCGCAGTCCGGTGATACGGTAAACTTTGATTTTGTAGTGACAGACAATGATTATCCCCTTCCCAATACACAGGCGAGTGTGCAGATGAGCTGGTGCGGATCGAAAGACATCGATAAAAATCCGAGCCTCTGGGGAAGACTGACATTTGAAGAATAGGATTAGATTGCAAGAAAAATAGAAAACGTTATAATAATGATAAAACGATAATTTTTTGCGAGTCATTGCTTTGAACAAATTACAGGGAGTTGAGTGGGACATGCAGTGTCAGAATATTGCCGTTTGTGATGATGAACAGGAAGCACTCGCCATCACAGGCAGATATATCAGGAAAAATCTGGGAGTGTGCGGGATCGAAGCGCAGGTAGATGAGTTTTTGTCAGCCGACCAGATGACGGAACAGATGGAGAAAAAAATATATCAGGCATGTTTCCTGGATATTGATATGCCACAGATCAACGGGATTGATCTGGCAGAACGGATTATCCGCAGATATGCCGGGATCATGGTGGTATTTGTCTCAGGCAGGGAAGAATATGTATTTCAGAGCTTTCGGGTTCATCCGTTTTCGTTTGTGCGCAAATCACATTTTCAGGTGGACATGACCCGTGTGCTGAAAGATCTGATCCGGCTGCAGTATGAGAAGGAGCGCCAGCAGAAGAGGATCTGGATTACCGATGATTCTGGATATGAGCATACATTTTCACTGGATGCGGTGTGCTATCTGGAGGCACAGGAGAAGTATGTGAATGTTGTGCTGAATGACAGGGAGAAGCTGGTCCGCTGCTCCATGAAGAAACTGGAGAAGGAGTTGGAACCGCTGGGACTGATACGGTGTCACAAATCGTATATTGTCAATATGGGTAAGGTCTATGCGGTAAAGCATGATCATCTGGTGCTGCTGAACCGGCAGGAGCTGCCGATACGGCGCGGGATGGTGACCGAGCTGAAACAGCAGCTGTGCAGCATGATGGTAGAGTAAGAGGTGCTTGAATGTGTTTGACAAAGATGGCTATATCCTCTTCGGTTAAGTGAAAACTTTCATAAACGGAAATTCATAGTTTATGAAAAGGCTTTTTAGACATGCTCCAGGGACGATAGGGCACAGGAGAAAGGAGCTGTGAAAAAATATTGTATACAGATACGATAGGGTATCAGCTGATTAATTTCGGAAGTCAGTTTCTGGACGCGCTGCTCAGTCTGTATTTTCTGAATAAGTTTTTTTCGCCAAAGAGATCTGGAATGAAGCACCGTTGGGTTTATGCGGCGGTGCTGATGACGCTGCTGACACATGTGGGCGATCAGCTTTCAGGAAATAATCTGAATCTGTGGATGTTTCAGCTGTTTTTTCTTCCTTTTCTTTATACGGTGTTGTTTGAACAGGGCAGCCTGAAGATTAAGTTTGTGATCAGTGAGCTTCCTTATATTATTTTGATTGCAATGGATACGGCCGGTGCCAATTTTACCGGTCTGATCAATGCAATGCACCCGTTAAGCTACAGAGAGTTTCTGGTGATTTTTGCATTGCGCAGAGTCGGTCTGAAACTGGTCATTCTTTTTGCAGTAAAATTCTTTTTAAATTATTCGATCTACGATAAATATTATGAGCTGCGCAGTTACTGGGATATTCTGGGAGTGATCTGCGGAGTAGAATTTGTGGCTCTGCGTATTTTCCTGAATTTTCAGAATGATACTCCTACAAGGATCCTCTATATGGTAATCAGCATCGTGTGCGTCTGCATTCCTGTTCTTTTTTACTATATGGTCTATCTGATGGGGGTCAATCTGAACAGGCAGGCTGTAGAAATCAGCCAGAAAAATTATCTGGAGGTTCAGGAACAGTATATGAACCAGCTGGTGGAGATGCAGGATTCACTGCGCAAGTTTAAACATGATTACAAAGCGCATATGTTCTGTATCGATAATCTCCTGATGGAACATCATTATGCTGAACTGCACAGCTACCTGGTGAAAATCCATGACACAGAGCAGAAGTATGACTGCTTTGTGCGCTATGCAGAGGATAACCGGGTGAACGTCATCCTGAACCAGATGCGGACGCAGGCAGAAAAGAACGGGGTAAATTTACGTATTTCCGTTAAAAATGTTGTCATCAACAATATTGCGCTCTATGATCTGAACATGCTGTTGTCCAATCTGTTCAGCAATGCGATGGAGGCTGCGGTCTGCACGGAAGAAAAAAAAGTGGAATTTCAGATGGAAAAAGACAGGGCTTATCTGAAGATTGTGATGAGCAACAGCGTAAGAGAAAATCCGCTGGAGAATAATCCGGAGCTGTTTACAAGCAAAGAAGACCGGAATATGCATGGTTTTGGCATGCAGATTATCCAGAGCGTGGCGGATCGGTATCAGGGGGTTGTCCGGATTGAAGGATCAGATGAAAGGATGCGCATCAGCCTGCTGCTTATGGACGAGGATGTCTGAAGTATTCATGCAGATACATGACGCGCACCTCGCAGCAAGAATGCCGGTACATTCTTGAACAGAATAATTAAAGTAGAAAATAGCAGAAAATCAGGCAAAAAAAGCTTGCATTTTCTGCTTTCTTATATTATAATGCTCCATGTACTTTTGTGAACAGGGTGCATTATGTCTATTTGTGTGCCCAAAATACAGGAGCAAAGGTGAAAGGAGGATTAACCATGAAGGTTAGATCATCAGTGAAACCCATCTGTGAAAAGTGCAAAATCATCAAGAGAAAGGGAAGCATCAGAGTAATCTGTGAAAACCCGAAGCACAAACAGAGACAGGGCTGATCAAACAAAGTTAGCGGCAACAGCATCATAACTGTCCTTGACAGTTGCTGGATCAATATACGATGAAATATATACTGAAATGATCAGATGATTATAGATAGAACAGAGTGATTTGTCACAAAGCCATTCGGCCTGCTGAAAGTCCTCAGTGATGTTTGTGGTCAGTGCTGACACTGGAGGTTATTTCGTTGCGATATTGCTTTTAATACCAACGCAGGATTAGCAGTACACAGTTTCGCGCCAGTCCGCTATAGACGCAGAAACCGCATGCTTTGCAAGAGTTCCGCTTGACGGATACTCACAGCTTAATGGGTTGGAAAGGCTGCACAGGCTGCAGCTGGGTGTCTATGTACACCCCAATTAGAGACAATAAAAGGGTACTGATTTTGAGTGCCCGCAGAAAATGGAGGAAAATTACATGGCTCGTATTGCTGGTGTAGACTTACCAAGAGAAAAACGTGTAGAGATCGGTCTGACTTATATCTACGGCATTGGCAGATCAAGTGCAGACAAAATTCTTGAAGCAGCGAAGATTAATCCTGATACACGTGTCAGAGATCTGACTGATGAAGAAGTAGAAAAGATCCGTGCGGTCATCGATGAGCAGGGCATCCTGGTAGAGGGTGATCTTCGTCGTGATATCGCTATGAACATCAAGAGACTTCAGGAAATCGGTTGCTACAGAGGTATTCGTCACAGAAAGGGACTGCCGGTTCGTGGTCAGAAGACCAAGACAAACGCAAGAACCCGTAAGGGACCGAAGAGAACAGTAGCTAATAAGAAGAAATAATAACTTGTAAACGAAGAAAATCGAGAAAGTAGGTTAGTTTAAAATGGCAAAGAAAGTTACCAAAAAAGTGACAAAAAAACGTGTCAAGAAAAACGTTGAACGCGGACAGGCACATATCCAGTCATCTTTTAACAATACAATTGTTACATTGACAGATGCTCAGGGTAATGCATTATCATGGGCAAGTGCTGGTGGTCTTGGATTTAGAGGTTCAAGGAAATCTACTCCTTATGCTGCACAGATGGCAGCAGAAACTGCTACAAAAGCAGCTTTAGTTCATGGATTAAAGACGGTTGACGTATTTGTAAAAGGACCGGGTTCAGGCCGTGAGGCAGCAATCCGTGCCCTGCAGGCAGCTGGCCTGGAAGTTGTCAGCATCAGAGACGTGACTCCGGTGCCGCACAATGGTTGTCGTCCGCCGAAACGCAGAAGAGTCTAATTAGGAGGTGCTATAGGAAATGGCAGTTAATAGAGTTCCGGTACTGAAAAGATGCAGATCACTTGGTCTTGATCCCGTATATCTGGGAATTGATAAAAAATCTAACAGAGAATTAAAACGTGCAAACCGTAAAATCAGTGAGTACGGCCTGCAGCTGAGAGAAAAACAGAAAGCAAAATTCATCTATGGCGTTCTGGAGAAACCTTTCAGAAACTACTACAAAAAAGCTGATAAAATGCCGGGAATGACAGGTCCCAACCTGATGATCCTTCTGGAGAGCAGACTGGACAACGTGGTATTCAGACTGGGTCTGGCAAGAACCAGAAAAGAAGCACGTCAGATCGTTGACCACAAGCATGTTATGGTAAACGGCAAACAGGTAAACATTCCGTCTTACCTGGTTAAGGCTGGAGATACCATCGAAATCAAAGAGAAATGCAAAGGATCTCAGAGATATAAGGATATCCTGGAAGTAACCGCTGGCAGACTGGTTCCGGAATGGCTGGAATTTGACGCTGAGGCTCTGAAGGGTACCGTAAAGGAACTTCCTACCAGAGAAGCTATTGATGTTCCGGTAAACGAAGTGCTTATCGTCGAGCTGTATTCTAAGTAATACCTGAAGTAATACGTTTCGTCACCCTCAAAAATACGATTACCCAAAAGGAGGGGCCAAGATTGTTCGATTTCAACAAACCAAAAATTGAAATAGCTGAGATGTCTGAGGACAGGAAGTACGGAAGATTTGTAGTAGAACCGTTAGAGCGTGGCTATGGCACTACACTGGGAAATTCTCTGAGAAGAATCATGCTTTCTTCTCTGCCGGGTGCGGCTGTAAGCCAGGTGAAGATTGACGGTGTGCTTCATGAATTCAGTTCTATTCCTGGAGTAAAAGAAGATGTCACTGAAATAATTATGAACATTAAGTCACTGGCAATCAAAAATTCCAGTGAGACGAATGAGCCGAAGACCGCTTACATCGAGTTTGAAGGTGAGGGCGTTGTCACAGCGGCCGACATTCAGGTAGATCAGGATATTGAGATCATGAATCCGGATCAGGTGATCGCCACATTAAACGGCGGCGCCGACAGCAAGCTTTACATGGAGCTGACCATTACAAAGGGAAGAGGCTATGTGAGCGCTGATAAGGGTAAAAAGGATGATATGCCGATCGGTGTGATCGCTGTTGATGCGATCTATACACCGGTTGAGCGTGTAAATATGACGGTACAGAATACCCGTGTGGGTCAGGTGACCGATTATGACAAACTGACACTGGATGTTTATACCAATGGTACTCTGGCTCCGGACGAAGCAGTCAGTCTGGCTGCAAAAGTACTGAGCGCACATCTGAGCCTGTTTGTGGACCTGTCAGAGAATGCCAAGTCCGTAGAGGTGATGAGCGTGCAGGAAGACAATGAGAAAGAAAAAGTAATGGAGATGAACATTGATGAATTGGAACTCTCCGTTCGTTCTTACAACTGTCTGAAGAGAGCCGGTATCAATACGGTAGAAGAACTCTGCAGCAAGACTTCCGAGGATATGATGAAGGTGCGTAACCTTGGTCGCAAGTCTCTGGAAGAGGTGCTGGCAAAACTGAAAGAGCTGGGATTACAGTTAAACCCCAGTGATGAATGATAAAAAGTACACGATGGACTAGAAAGCACTGATGCAGTAAGACCGATGAGCGTGTATGAGTGTTCCGGAATGGAGGAAAAATATGTCAGGTTATAGAAAACTCAGCAGAACCGCAGATCAGAGAAAGGCTCTGCTCAGAAACCAGGTAACAGCTCTTCTGTACAGAGGAAAGATCGTTACCACTGAAGCAAAGGCAAAAGAAGTTCGCAAGATTGCAGAAGGTCTGATTGCTTTAGCTGTAAAAGAAAAAGACAATTTCGAGACAGTTACTGTAACTGCTAAAGTTGCCCGCAAGGACAAAGATGGCAAGAGAGTCAAAGAAGTAAAAGACGGAAAGAAAGTTACAGTATACGATGAAGTTCAGAAGGAAATCAAAAAGGACAAACCCAGCAGACTGCACGCTAGACGTCAGATGCTGAAAGTTCTGTATCCTGTAAAAGAGGTTCCGACTGAGGCAGCTGGAAGAAAGAGAAACACCAAGCAGATCGATCTTCCTGCAAAACTGTTTGATGAGATCGCACCGAAGTATGCAGATCGTAACGGTGGTTACACACGTATCGTGAAGATCGGACAGCGTCGCGGCGACGGAGCTATGGAAGTAGTTCTCGAGTTAGTTTAATAGTTGTAGCGTATCAGGCCACTGCATTGCGGTGGCCTGTTTTGATTCTTTCACAGGAAATTGCGTCCTGTGAAAGAAAAGCTCATTCTAGTAATGGAGGTTTCCGGATGAAGGTATGGTTTCTGTTTGAGAGAATAAGTGAAACTCATGATTGGGATCTGGGGCTGAGAGAATTATTGTCGGAATTGAAAGAATGCGGAGATACATGGGAAATCCTGGCGGGACGCGCCGTATATGAACGCTGGAAAACAGAAAAAAGTTATGACTGGACGGATCGAGATCTTGTGATCAGCGATGACAGAGCGATGGTGAAAGAACTGGCGCAGAGCGATATATTTTGTGTTGGCTTGGAAAGTGAGTGTAAGAAAGAACGGTCATCTGGTTATTTTGAAGGAACATCGCTGGTTGTGGAGAGGCTGGAAGCTCTGGATGCATCATTTCTGCGAAGAGAGTTGGATCGCTATCACAGCAGACCGGTGCGGATTGCTGAAACAGAGCGGTTGCTGATACGGGAAAGTCGGGCGGGGGATTTTGAACGCTTGTATGCGATCTCCAGAGAGAAAGGAAATGACCGCTATACAGAAACCATGGGAACAGACAAGGAAGCAGAGCGGGAAAAGTTCCTGGCGTATATTAATACGGTGTATGCCTATCACGGATCAGGACTCTGGACGGTGATCAGGAAATCGGATGGAGCGATTGCAGGGTGGTGCGGTCTGATACCTGATGGTGCGGAGAAACCGGAAGAGCCGGAGATTGGTTATCTGATCGGACAGAATTTTCGCAGACAGGGATATGCGGTGGAAGCCTGTCAGGCAGTGCTGCATTTTGCATTTGAGGAACTGGAGTATGCCAGTATCTGTGCCCGGATCCGGAGAGGGAATTACGCATCTGTAGTATTGGTTCAGAAACTGGGCTTCTGCAAAACTGCGCAGGATCACGATGAGACATACTGGAAGTTATCACAGACGAGGTATCGACTTTCGGCCCAATCGCCAAGTCATGTAAGAAAGCTGTTTTCATTGTAAGAAGAACTCCCGGTATTCTTGCTGTGAAAAATGTGTCGTGTGAAATAAAAGCCTCCGGCCGGATGTGCAGCTTACAGAGAAGAAAACGTACCCTCCGGGTGTGCCGTGATGCCATACGGCGAAATAGAGGAAACCGCATACACAGCCTGCTCGCGCGCGGAACAATTTAAATACGATTTGCAGACTTGAACCGGAAACAGAAAAAGGGGATAGAAGAGTACTTGACAAATAAATTTCTTCACTATAATATATAGATGATAGATATATCGGTATACTATATATTAATCTGTGGGGGATATCAAATGCGAGATGTCTCTGGAGGGGCGCACATTGTCGGGCAGACAATGGATTTGCGCTGACCGAAACAGATGTAGATGCAGAGGTATACAAGAATGCATGAAAGGGGGAGAACCTTATGGCACTGGATAAAAATCTGATTTCAGGAAGTACGGCCATGTTGCTGCTGAGACTTCTGTCGGAGAAGGATATGTATGGCTATGAGATGATTGAGGAACTGCGGCGCAGATCTCAGAACGTATTTGAGCTGAAGGCCGGGACACTGTATCCGCTGCTGCATGGCCTGGAGAAGAAAGAATGTCTGGTCAGCTATGAGAAAGAAGCCGGAGGAAAGACAAGAAAGTATTACCATATTACGGCAGAGGGACATCAGCTTCTGAAGGAGAAAATGAGTGACTGGAAGAAATATGCAAATGCGGTGTCAGATGTAATTATGGCGGAGGGGCTGCTATGAGAGAAAAAAAGAACATAGAAACTGCCAGACAGTCAGAGTCATTGATGTCTGAAGAAACACCGGTATCAGGACAGGCTACTTTTGCAGGCGGAGAACAGCTGTCAGAGGAAACACCCGTCCATGAAGCTGGGGAACTGTCGGAGTCAGAAAAGTATGTGAAAACAGTCTCCGCACAGATACGCTGCAAAATGGCAAGAAAATCCTTGGAAGCAGAGATGCGTCAGCATATCGAGGAGCAGACAGAGGAATATCTGATGGAAGGGATGGACAGAGAAACTGCGGAGCGTGAAGCAGTCAGACAGATGGGAGATCCTGTTGAGACAGGGGCTGAGCTGGACCGTATTCACAGACCAAGTATGCCGTGGAAGACCATACTGATGATTTCAGTTCTGAGTGTGGTCGGACTGGGGATGAGAGTCCTGCTTCAGGAGAATACGGGAGCTGACATGTTCTTATCCGGAAGTGTGCTAAAACAGTGCGGACTGATCTTGGCGGGGCTGACAGCCATGATTGCAGTATGTATGCTGGATTACAGCCGTATTGGGCAGTATGTAAAGTATATTCTGTGTATTCTGTATGTGTTTTCGGCAGCAGGCTTGTGGATGTTCGGAAGACGGATCAACGGGGCAGTGCGTTGGATTGAGCTGTCCGGTGTCAGCATCAATATTACCAACATGGCGGTGCTGTTTGTGCCGCTGTATGCGGCAGTGCTTTATGGAAAGCGCAAAGGCGGATATGGAGATCTGATCAGGAGTTCACTGTGGATGCTTCCTGAAATACTCATTCTCTGGTATGCCCCGAATATATGGGAACTGGCATTTCTGATGGTCTGCCTGGCAGTCACTCTGACTGTGGCGGTGAACCAGGGATGGTTTTCTGTAAAGAAAAAACTTGTAAACGGTGTTGTGTGGGGAGGAATGTTCGGGATTCCGGCAGTCGGTGTGCTGCTGCTGCTGAGGCAGGACGGATATCAGGCCAGGAGACTTCTGGCTTTTGCGGGGAACAGAACAGTTGAGTCATGGCAGCAGGTTCAGATTGGCCGGATGCTGGCAGGAAGCAAAATGATCGGCTCAGGGAGCGGTCCGATGGCGGATGTAAACAGCGCAGATAATGTGCTGAGTTTTTTTATCGCATATTATGGAATGTTTGCGGCTGCGCTTCTGATTGCTGCGATTCTGGCACTGTTTTTCCATTTGCTTCGGGTCTCTATGCGGCAGCAAAATCAGCTGGGATTTCTCATGGGAGTATCAATCAGCCTGGCATTCCTTCTGCGTATCCTGTTCTATGTGATGGAAAATACAGGATGTCTGCCGGTAGTGACGGTCAGCGAGTGTCCATTTCTCTCCTATGGCGGAACAGGGATCATTGTGACGTATATGATGATGGGAGTGATACTGAGTATCTGCCGTTACCAGAGTGTGATGCCGCATGAGCGGATACCGGGGAATGCAGCGCAGCAAGTGTAAAAAGGACAGGAAAAAGGCTGAAGAAAACAGCTGCAGAAAGAAAAGCACAGAAAAATTAGAGTAATGCAGCTGCAAAAGGAAGGTGCAGAAAAACCGAAAAATCAGCTGCAAAGAAGAAAGCACAGAAAAATGAAAACAGGCAGATATTTGAAAGAGCGGTGATGCTCTGGTAAGAATATCTGCCTGTTTTTAACTGAATCAAGTAAGTCCCCTGCTTCCATTGCGAAAAGCAATAAGCAAGTAGCTACATTTTCTCCGGTTCCGGATAATCCACACCGAAGGTATCAACGGTCATGGAGCGGATTACCTGATCCTCCATGGGACGGTCATTGTAGTCGGTGTCGGTTTCAGCAATTTTATTCACCACATCCATGCCTTCGGTAATCTTACCGAAAGCAGCATACTGGCCGTCCAGGTGCGGAGCGGCTTTATGCATGATAAAGAACTGGGAGCCGGCGGAGTTGGGACTCATCGCGCGGGCCATGGAGAGAACACCGGGGGTATGTTTCAGGCTGTTAGTTACACCGTTTCTGGCGAACTCGCCCTTGATGCAGTAGCCGGGACCTCCCATGCCGGTACCTTCCGGGCAGCCGCCCTGGATCATAAAACCGTTAATGACACGGTGAAAGATCAAACCGTCATAGAAGCCTTTTTTAATCAGGCTGATAAAGTTATTGACAGAAATCGGAGCAATTTCAGGATAGAGCTCAGCTTTCATCACATCGCCGTTTTCCATGGTAATCGTTACAACAGGATTCTGTGCCATAGTGAAAATTCCTTTCTTTGCGCTGTGTGTTGTCTGCGCATATGATTTCTTCATTATATCCTTTTTTTCGGATGAGGGCAAGGTATATCCCGACAGTATACAGGAAAAATGCAGCATGGGTTGTCGGCAGCGTGTTATTTGACTGAACGCGGAATAAGCATTCCCCCGCTTCAAGTGCGCGGGGCACTAAGCGGGGGCAGGGGGGATGCATATGTCAGTGGGAATCAAAAGCTTCCGCTGACAGTCGCGAAACAACTGCGTTCATGAGCAAGCAGAGAAAGCGGATTGCGAATAGCTGTTTTGCAAATACAGACGAGAGATATACAAAATAGACAAAAAAATAGTATGTTTCATGTGGACAATACACGAAATAAATAAAAAATATAAAATAACAGTTGAAACACAATGGAAGATATGCTAGGATAAAAACATGAATTGGAAACGTTACCGATAACGTTTCCGGAAACCGAAAGCATATCATTCTATTCAGAAAGAAAGAGGGATTAACAATGAAAAAACTGACAAAATGTCTCGCATTAACAGCAGTTGCAGCAGTATGTGTGGCAGGTACCGCTATGGCAGATGAGGCCAAGGGTTCCGTTTATTATCTGCAGTTCAAACCGGAACAGGCTGAGCAGTGGGAAGATCTGGCTCAAAAGTATCAGGATGAGACCGGCGTAGAGGTAAATGTTGTGACCGCAGCGTCCGGCACATATGAATCCACTCTGAAAGCAGAGATGGCAAAAGATGAGGTTCCGACCCTCTTTCATGTAAACGGCCCGGTAGGACTGGCAACCTGGAAGGATTACTGCAGAGATCTGTCTGATACAGAGATTTATAAACAGTTAAAGAGCGATGATTTCGCACTCAAGAGCGACAGCGGCGAAGTACAGGGTGTTGCATTTGCAGTAGAGACCTACGGTATTATTTATAACAAAGCTTTGCTGGCTGATTATTGTGCACTGGACGGAGCAGTGATTTCAGACGCATCTGAGATCAACAACTTTGCTACCTTAAAAGCAGTTGCAGATGATATCCAGGCAAGAAAAGATGAGCTGGGAGTTGAGGGAGCATTCGCTTCCGCAGGTATGGACTCTTCCTCTGACTGGAGATTTAAGACCCATCTGGCAAACCTGCCGATCTACTATGAGTACAAAGCAGACAATATTGGCAGCACCGACGCAATCAAAGGAACATATCTGGACAACTACAAGCAGATTTATGACCTGTACATCACAGATTCTACCTGTGATCCGGGACTGCTCTCCAGCAAGACGATGGAAGACTCCACCGCTGAGTTCGCACTGGGCGAGGCTGTATTTTATCAGAATGGTACTTGGGCTTACAATGATATCACCGGCAACGAGGTGGCAGACGAAGATATGGGAATGCTTCCGATTTACATTGGCGTTGAAGGAGAAGAGAACCAGGGTCTGTGTACAGGAACTGAGAACTACTGGTGCATCAATAAGAACGCTCCGGAAGAGGATATTCAGGCTACCATCGATTTCCTGAATTGGGTAATCACCAGCGACGAAGGCATCAACGCTCTGACACAGGAGATGGGATTTGTTACCACATTCAAGACAATTGGCGATGAGTATCTGCCGGACAATCCTCTGGTAAAAGCTGCAAACGAAGATATCGCAGCAGGTCATACACCGGTTTCATGGTGCTTCCCGACCATGCCTTCAGAGGAATGGAAAAACGGCGTTGGCTCCGCACTGCTTGAGTATGCACAGGGCACAGGTGAATGGGACGGCGTTGTGACCGCATTCGTAGATGGCTGGGCAGAAGAGTACGCTGCATCTCACTAATTTCCGCAGGCTGGGATGAGAGGTTTTCAAAAATTTTTTCAAGTACGATCGAGAATATAGATCGTGAGTATCTTAACTGTGACCGAGTGTGACAGAACATAGTAAATTGCGGAGTACTTCCGCAGAATAAGAAAGGGTGAGCGATGCTTCGCTCATCCTTTTTAAGAGAGAAGAGGAAAATTATGAACAGGAAGACTATGAGAAAGTATTCGCCCATTTTTGTGGCGCCTACCCTGATTGCCTTCACTATCGGATTTATCGTCCCGTTTATCCTGGGTATCTATCTGTCGTTCTGCAAATTTACAACAGTGGTTGATGCCAAGTGGGTATGGTTTGACAATTACAAAAAAATATGGTCAGACGGATCTTTTGTACATTCCCTGGGGTATACGGCGCTGTTTACGATTGTGACGGTAGTGTTGATTAATGTGCTTGGCTTTGCCGTAGCGCTGCTCCTGACCAAAAAGATCAGAGGAACCAATCTGTTCCGTACCGTATTTTTTATGCCGAATCTGATCGGCGGAATTATTCTGGGATATATCTGGCAGCTGCTGCTTAATGGTATTCTGCTGGCAGTTAACCGGACGCTGACGTATTCAGGTGCTTACGGTTTCTGGGGACTGGTGATCCTGATGTGCTGGCAGCAGATCGGATATATGATGATTATCTATATCGCTGGCTTGCAGAATGTACCGGGAGAGCTGATTGAGGCGGCCAAGATTGATGGAGCCACACCGTGGCAGATCCTGAAAAATGTAACGATTCCCATGGTCATGCCGTCTATCACGATCTGTACATTTCTGACACTGACAAACTCGTTTAAACTGTTTGACCAGAACCTGGCCTTAACAGCCGGAGAGCCTTCCAAGATGTCAGAAATGCTGGCGCTGAATATTTTCAATACCTTCTATACCAGAAACGGTTGGGAGGGTGTTGGCCAGGCGAAGGCTGTGATTTTCTTTATTCTGGTGGCGCTGATTGCCCTGATCCAGAATAGACTGACGACGAGAAAGGAGGTACAGCAGTAATGAATGCGAGAAAAGCAAAACATGGTGGGCTTCTCACCGTTATTTTCAGTGTGATCTGCCTGCTGTATGTCTATCCGATCGTGCTGATTATTATCAATTCCTTTAAAAAGAAAGCGTATATTACCAGAAAACCGTTTGAAATTCCCACCGGAAAAATGTTTGTAGGATGGGAAAACTACATCAATGGACTGCAGAAAACGGGATTTGTGGACGCATTTTTTACCTCACTGTTTATTACTGTATGTTCCGTGGCAGTGATTATCCTGTGCTGTTCTATGACCGCCTGGTATATTATGCGGGTCAAGAACAGATTTACAAAAATGTTCTATTATCTGTGCCTGTTTTCTATGATTGTCCCGTTCCAGATGGTGATGTA
>CAKRNX010000021.1 GCA_934371475.1 uncultured Lachnospiraceae bacterium | reverse complement strand
GGATCAGCCTGCGGACCTGTAATGTCGAAGCGCCAAGCTCCTCCGGCGTTCTGCAGATGCTGCCCGCCGCCATAGAAAATTCTGCCGACTTGAAAATTGCTTTCTGCAGCTCAATCTGGCTGAGACAGTTTTTCAGCATCCTTCTGATCTCCTCCTGCCGTCTGCTCTCATAATTCAGCAGACCGATACAGTAAAATCCTCTGATCTCCATCACCGCCTCCAGGCATTTTCCGCACAGGCTGCGCTCCAGGATCTCCAGCGCCTTGCTCATCAGGATCGCCACAGAAGAACTGCCAAGAGCCTCTTCCTCACAGTCCATCTTCAGACAGAACAGCTGCATCAGTCCCGGTTTCAGCACAATTCCGTACTCCTGCTCCAGTATCTGTCCTGTCAAAACAGGACCCGTGCCGTCCAGCATTGCACTGAACAGACGGCTGCGCAGATATTCTCTGTTCTCCTGATCCTTCTGACGCAGCACCTGCCTGTCACGCTCCGTCTCCTGCCTCTGTCCGATGCGCTCTCTCAGTTTCACCAGCGTCTCCGTCAGCTCTGCCTTATTGATCGGCTTGAGTAGATAGTGCCCAACCCCAAAGCGGATCGCCTGCTGTGCATATTCAAAATGGGCGTAGCCGCTGATCACGATAATCTCTATTTGCGGACAGCTCCCTTTTACCTTCTCGATCAGCTCCAGTCCGCTCATTCCCGGCATTCGGATATCTGTAATCAGAATATCCGGGCGGTGCTGCTGCACTGCCTCATATGCTTCAATGCCATTGCGCGCCACTCCGGCAATCTCCATGTCAAGGTTTTCCCAGTCAATCAGCACTTCAATCAGCCGGCAGATCCTCTCTTCATCATCTGCAATTACAACTTTTAACTTCTCCATATCTGCTTCCCCGGATACATTTTCTTTTATTTTCTCACACTTTCTATCCCCGGTCAAAGCATATTTCACGCAGTCTCCTGTGAATGAAAAACCCGAAACCGTTTGAAAACCATTTAGGTTCCAGAACAGCTCCGGGGTTCATTATTTTTCAGGGAGCTTTTACAGCTCCTCCCGCCACATCATCGGCACTATCGATTATTTTGCAAGCACTACCGAACATCTGATTTCTTTCTCGGCTTCACTCAGATCCAGATCACCGCCATCCGCGACGGTCACCCGAAGCTCATACAGTACACCGTCCTGCAGTTCTTCCACCGGAACACCGTCCTCTCCGGTGATATACCACAGCTCGCCGGAAACTTCTTTCATCTTTCCATCTATGCCATAAGCATACAGCTTCAGCCCTGAAACACTTCCAGAAAGATTATTCATGCGCAGTGCGATTGTGGTATTTGGATGCACATTCCGAACTTCTGTCGTGTAAAGCCATCCCGCAACACTTCCGGATCCGCCGTCTTCCGCAAATCTTTCCTGAGTCATCACATGCCTCGACGCCCTGTCCAGATCAACGCTGCGGTACGGCATCTCCGGCAGATAGACAAACCGATCCTGCAGACGCAGAAGCTCCAGATAGCCTGTCGGGCAGTAGAGCGCATTGCCGCTGTTGCCGGCATACATACCGATCGCCATGTTGTTATAACCGTATTTATTGGAAACGTCCATAGTAAAGACCGTTTCTCCCGTTTCAAAATCCAGAATAACGTACTGCCACATAGCGGTTTTTGCATCCTGCACATAGCCGTAAATATAACCCGTTGCTGTGGAGAGCTTCATGATAGATGTATCGCTCAGATCATTCCTGCACCAGACACTTTTCATCTCATAACCCGAATCCGTCTTGACTGTGTCAACGCGCTCAACGCCCGGAGCAATCATCATATTTCCCTTCATCAGCCAGTTCATATCATAGATATTCGCATAGCTCTGGATGGATGAATCACTGTCAGGATCAGCCAGCCCTGCGCTGCCCGCCCCAAACCAGTTACACACGATCGTGCTGACCGTACCTTCGCCATCGTCGTAAACAATCGCTGAGTTCTCGACAGCCACCTGATAGCCTTCCGGCAGATCATCCAGCACCGGGCTGCTCGCCACAATCTCACCGGTTTTCATATCCAGCGCCAGCAGATTGACGGGATCCTGATTATCCGTGAACATAACAAGATCCGGCGTCAGTGTGGGGGAACAGCCGCCGCCCCATGCAAGACCTCCTCCTGTCGTTTTGTCGCCCTCGCCGCTGACTTTAGCTCCCACGCTCTCATACGGCGTGCGCCACACAACATCCACACCGCTGTCCGCACGCAGCAGATAACAGTTCTGGTTCGTCAGGATGACCGCTCCGTCCCTGGATGCAGCGATGCCGTTTTCCGCGCCCTCGCCCGGCGTCAGGTCATACACGAACACAGCTTCTGACAGATCAGCCTCTTCGCCGTTCAGGATCGCATCAATCGCCGCACGCGCAATATAACCGATCACGCCCTGCTGTCCGCGCTCCGGATAAATGCGGAAGCCGCCGGTGGCAAACCAGAGATTCCCTTCATAGTCAAATACAACCGACAGAAGATTCTGTTCCAGCTCCTTGCCCAGCGCTGCTTCTGCCGCCGCTTTGATATCAATATCCAGAACTTTTTCAAATTCCGGCAGTACATTTCCCTCTTCGTCCGTTGCACGCAGCATCAGAACATGATTGTTGCTGGTCGGACACACGATACGATTTTCTGAATCCAGAAATGTATAGGAACTCTGGATCAGGTATCCGCCGCCATCATGCTGAGTCGGGGAAAAATATCCGAGCGTAACGGTCTCCTCTGCATTCAGATCACGGATTGCGATACCGCCGAGCAGCGGAACAACTGCGTGTCCGTAGCTGTCAAAATAAATGGCCGGCGACGCATTTGCATTTGTCGTTTCATAGGAAACATTGATTTCAGGATAAATGCCGACAGGCAGGATTTCATCGGTGGAATCCGTATTATAGCCGTCGTGGTGAATGTTGGCATCGCTCTTTGCCATATACGGATTTTCCTCCACCTGCTTTGGCTGCAGCGCCTTCACAGGCAGTGCGGCCGGCGCCGAGCCATTTTCCGATGCGGACAGTTCTTCCTGTGTGTTTACCGCCTCCGCAGCCGTCTGCATTCCGCTTCCGGCCGCCACAGTCAGTCCCATCACAGCTGCCAATGCAACATATCGTAAACTTTTCTTTTTCATACAAAATCCTCCTCTTGATATCGGATGTCTATTTGCGTATCAAGCGGATATCTGCAATCCGCTTCGCTGCTTATTGCTTTCCGCAATGAAAGCAGGAGACATGCATGACTTGAGTATATCAGCACACACTCCGTTTACAAGACGTTTGGCATGAAATCCCTGATTATGGCACAAATTGATACACGGAGTCCCATGTTTCCGCGCTTTGTGATATAATCATGTCTGATATTGATACAAAGGAGTCTGTCTGACATGAGAATTGCAATTGTTGATGATCTTACCCCAGAACGTACACTGCTGCGAACCCGACTGGAACGGCATCTGCAAAGCCGCAGTGTGCAGGCTGAGATCTGTGAATATAAAAGCGGCGAGGATTTTCTTTCAGCCGCGCATATGCAGCGCTTCACCGCCGCATTTCTGGATATTTATATGACCGGCATGAGCGGAATAGATGCAGCAAAAGAGCTCCGGAAAACAGATACCGACTGTCTGCTGATCTTCACGACAACTTCAACCGATCATGCACTGGAAGGATTTCGGGTGCGCGCCATGCACTATCTTGTAAAACCGTTTACGGAAGAAGAACTGAGTCAGCTCACAGATGAAATTCTTGCCAGGATCCCTGTTTCAGATAAATACATGGACCTGAAAATAAACGGCAGCGACATTCGCCTTGTCTATGGAACAATCGTCTATGCGGAGCAGTTTGCCCACATGATCCACATACATACAACGGCAGAAAAAACACTTTCCGCACGCTGCCCTTTTAAAACATTTATTCAGCCGCTAAAGGAAGATCCCCGCTTTTTTGTCTGCGGCCGCGGCTGCGTTGTCAATCTGGAATATGCCGTGAATTTTGAAGATGCAGCTTTCCACATGGCAAACGGAAATCTCGTATATGTCAGCCGGGATCTTATGAAAAATGCCAGACAGACATTTATGGAATTTCTGCTGCAGAGGAGGCGCATATCATGACAGACTTACTGCGTCCCATCCTGGAACTTTCCGTTGTGATCCCCGGCCTGCTGCTTTCATATTTTCCTGTAAAATCCTATCTGAAGCAGCGGCCTGTCCGGCTCACCGCATGGCTTCTGCCGCTGATACTGGGACTTTGCATCGGAGGCGGACTTCTCTGCCGCTATCTTTACGTCTCGACAACCCCCGTTCTCGCATGCATCACGCTCGCTGTTCTTGTCCTGTACGTTAAGACACTCCGCATTTCCCTGTGGAAATCCGGATCAATCGCCCTCTCTGCCTGTGCGGTATTTGCCTGCATCAACAGCCTGTCCCGGGCCGTTAATGCGGCTCTTCTGCTCCACACGCCGACCGCGGCGGAAGAACCCTGGTTCTGCCTGCCGGCATGCATATTCTGCTGCTCTCTGGGCTGGATTTTTACAGCCGCAGCATACTATCCGGCCACACATATGGTACGAAATATAGTTGATGATGACAATTTTGCACAGACATGGTACGTATTCTGGGTTTTGCCGCTTATTTTTATCGTGCTGAACGTGTTTATGATCCCGCATTATCAGAGTACGCTCTACACCGGTCGTGTCCTGCAGGGCTACATCGTCATCAGTCTTGCACTGCTGCTTTTCCTGCTCTGGTTTAACGCAGTTTTTCTGATGATGGCTTCCAGTCTGAACCGGAATGCCAGACTGCAGCAGGAGAATCAGCTGCTCTCCATCCAGCAGCAGCGCTACGAAAACCTCAAAGCCGCGATTGAAGAAGCCCGGCAGGCAAGGCACGATATGCGGCATCAGCTGAACCAGATTGCCGCGCTTGCCGCAGACGGCGATCCGGAAAAACTGAAATCCTATCTGGACAAAGCTGCTTCCAGGATCCCCGACCTGGATATGGGGTTCTGTGAAAACCGTGCTGCAGACAGTGTGCTCGGGTATTACTGTACGCTTGCCAGGCGCGAGGGCATCCCATTCCACACACAGATTGATTTGCCGGAAATGCTTCCTATTGATGAAATTGATCTGTGCCTTGTCCTCTCCAATCTGCTGGAAAATGCGTTGGAAGCCAGTCTGCGCACCGCACCTTCCCGCCGTCAGATCAAGATAACGGCGTATCTGCTCGCAGACCATCTTCTCCTGTTTGAAGTTGAAAATACATTTGACGGCACTGTCAGCGAGAAGAACGGTGTATTCCAGTCTGCCAAAAGAAAAGGCAACGGCATTGGCACTCAGTCTGTCCGTCATATTGCGGAAAAAAGTGGGGGCGCTGCTGTGTTCACATACCAGAATGGTATTTTTTCCACAAAGGTTATGCTCTGCGGATAAATGCTTCTTCTCTGCGAGCTGCGCATCACGCCGGAGGCTTTTTATTTCACAGGGCGCAATTTCCTGTGAAATAAAAAGGAGCTGCTGCTCCATAGATGATTACTCATCTATTTTGCAACAGCCCCTCCCCAAATATTCCGAACTGTTTTGCGTTTTCCTGAGCTGTCCGCATCCTGCGTCAGTTTTTTATTTCACAGAAATTACTTCTTGCAAAATGTTCACCCTTGACAGCATGCTCTGCTGTTTTTATTTGCTGATGGTATCTTTTGTCAGTACGGATACGCCCGTATCTGTTACTTCGCCGCCAAGATCTTCACCATTGATTGCGCGGATCGCTGCTTTTACACCCTCATAACCCATCACATCCGGGTTCTGAGCCATAGTTGCATGCAGATAACCGTCTTCGATCAGGTTCAGGATAGCATCTGATTTATCGAAACCAACACCGACGATCTGGTCATTTCCTGAAGCCTTAATCGCATTTCCCGCACCTGTCGTTGATCCTTCGTTGCATCCGAAGATACCAACAACGCCCTGGGTAATATAGTTCTCTGCGATACTCTGTGATTTTGCCGCATCACCTTCACCGTACTGAGTTTCCATCAGTTCAAACTCGCTGCCTTCAAATGCTGCGCGGAAGCCTTCTTCTCTCTTTACACAGGAGTCTGTCGCTGCGTTTACGTTGATGATACCGATTTTTCCGGAAGTAATGCCTGCATCAGACAGAGCTTTGATCATCTCTTCGCCTGCAGTCTGGCCTGCCGCCTTATTGTCGGTAGAAAATGTTGCGGAACCGTCTACGTTTGCAGGTGAGTCTACATACACAATCTTCACACCGCCGTCTGCTGCTTCACGAAGCGCAGATGAAATAGCGTCCGGACCGTTTGCAGCTACCATGATAGCGTCGTATCCGCCTGCCACTGCATTGTTTACGCACTCAATCTGCTGTGCGTCATCCTTCGTGTTCGGGGACATAAACTCAACTTTTACGCCGTATTCTTCTGCCGCTTTCTGCGCGCCTTCATTCAGGCTGATCCAGTGCTGGTCAATAGAATCCATGGTGATCAGAGCGATCTTCTCATCTCCTGTAGCCTTTACTTCATCCTCTGCAAATGCTGCAGTTCCCATTGTAAACACCATTGCTGCTGCGCATACGATTGCTAACATTCTTTTTTTCATTTTTTAACCCTCCTAAATACATATAATGTTTTTTATTTACTATCCGCTTTCGCGGTTTAGTTCATTTTTCAGGAATGCTCCGGCATTCTTGAATGTTTCAATCTGTTTTGTACTCAGATATTTATTTTTTATGTCTGCCGAATTTTCCGTTTCGTACTACCACATCCAGCAGGACTGCTACTACTACGATCACACCGATCACAACACGCTGAATGCCGACCTGTGCGCCGATCATATTCAGACCGTTCTCCAGTGTCTGCCATACTGCCGCACCTGCCAGCGTACCGAGCAGGATACCAGTTCCACCAAGGGGGGAAACACCTCCGATTACGCCTGCGGCTACACCGTACATCTCATACATATTTCCGGCTTCCATATTTCCCATACCAGCCTGCGCACACAGGATCAGTCCTACCAGACAGGAACAGATTGCGCTGACCAGGTATGTCTTGATTGTGGTTGCCACCACATCCACGCCTGAGAGCTTGGCTGCATCCACATTTGAACCTATCGCGTAAATATGACGTCCTGTCCTTGTCTTTGAAAGTACAAAGAAGAAAATGATAAATACGATGATGGCAATCCAGAATGTATTGTAAATTCCCAGTGTCTTTCCGTAGTAGAAAATATTCTGGAATTTGTCAGCCGTATCTTTGCCGACTCCGCTGGCAATCGCATCTGTATTGCGGTTGCCGTTTACCATGTAGGCAATACCTCTTGCTACAAACATCGTGCCAAGTGTGGCGATGAACGGCGGCAGCTTGAATTTGCCTACCAGATATCCGTTCACGACTCCGATTGCCAGGCAGCACAGCAGCGCCACCAGAATTGCAAGTACCGGATTGATGCCCCTGGTCATCAGCGTCGCAGAAATCATGGCGCTCATGCCAACCATGGATCCGATTGACAGATCAATATTTCCTGTGATCAGCACGTAGCTCTGCGCAATACCGATCAGCAGATACTTTGACATGGAACGGAGCAGGTTCAGAATATTCTGACCGGAAAATACTGCCGGATTAATCAGTCCGAACGCAATATAGATAATCACCAGGCCGACAAAAGCGGTCAGCGCTGCTCCCATTCCCCGGATTCCCAGTAATTTTTTTACCGGATTTTGCTGTGTCTTATTCATTTCTCTTCCCCTCCATTACCCCACATTTTTCTTATTTTCAAAGGCTGTCGCCATGGTTAGTATCTTATTCTGGGTCGCTTCCCCAGCCTCCAGCTCGCCGGTGATCCGCCCGTCGCACATAACAATGATCCTGTCCGCGATTCCCATTACTTCCGGCATCTCGGAAGATACAAACATGACTGCAATCCCCTGTTTTTTCAGCTCATTCATCAGGTTATAGATCTCTACCTTGGCACCTACATCGATACCTCTGGTCGGTTCATCAAAAATCACAACCCTTGAATTTCTTGCCAGCCATTTTCCCACAACAACCTTCTGCTGGTTTCCTCCGGAAAGATTGCCGGAGTCGATCTCCACATTCGGCGTCTTGATCCGCAGATTTTTCACCGCCTCTTCACAGAGCTGGTCTTCCCTTGCACTGTTGATCACAC
Source organism: uncultured Lachnospiraceae bacterium (assembly GCA_934371475.1). GTDB lineage: Bacteria > Bacillota > Clostridia > Lachnospirales > Lachnospiraceae > Merdiplasma. Next base: position 13,756 of record CAKRNX010000021.1, on the reverse strand, counting down.
CAATTTTATTACAGATCATATCCAGATTTGGCAGTGTCAGATTCTGGCGGATACTCAGCTTGATACACAGCCCGTCTTTTTTCCGGTCCTCCGGAGCCAGCACCACGCCGTGCCGGATCGCATCCATCGGGCAGCTGATCTCAATCTTCTGTCCATCCAGATAAATATCTCCGCTGTCCTTAGGATCCGCTCCGAAGATCGCTCTCGTTGTCTCCGTTCTTCCTGCGCCCATCAGACCTGCAAATCCTACAATCTCTCCCTCATACAGAGAGAAATTAATATCACGCACCATTTTTCCCGCATTCAGATTTTTTACTTCAAAAATCTTTTTTCCTTTTTCACAGGATACTCTGGGAAACTTCTCTTTAATCTCACGGCCCACCATATTCGTAATGATCTGATCCATCGTCATATCTGCAAAATTGCCGTCCGTGATATACTGGCCATCCCGCATGATCGTCACCCGGTCCACAATCTCTGCCAGCTCTTCCAGCCGGTGTGAAATATAGACAATTCCACATCCCTCTGCCTTCAGTTTGCGGATAATCCGGAACAGATCCTCAATCTCCTTGGCAGTCAGCGCTGAAGTAGGCTCGTCCATAATCAGGATCTTTGCCTTGATAGACAACGCCTTGGCAATTTCCACCATCTGCTGCTTTGATACCGGAAGATCTCCCACGATCTGATCAGGATCGATATCGATCTTCAGATCATCCAGGATCCGCCTGGCCTCCTGCCGCATTTTCCGGTTATCCAGTGTCATCTTCCCGACCATTTCCCGTCCCAGGAACATGTTTTCTGTCACTGACAGATGTCTGCACATATTCAGTTCCTGATGGATGATCGCCACTCCTGCCTCCTGCGCCTGTTTTGGCGTCAGGTTATCATATTCCTTTCCAAATATACTCATTGTACCATCATCTCTGGTGTACACACCACTGAGAATTTTCATCAGCGTGGACTTCCCGGCTCCATTCTCTCCCAGCAGCGCCATCACCTCTCCGGAACGCAGCTCAAAGTGAACGTCATCCAGCGCTTTCACGCCCGGAAAGCTCTTACTTATATGGTTCATGGAGACAATGACTTCATTCATATATTTCCCCCCGTTCAGCTTGTCTTCTTTTTTCTTATGCTGATATCATACGCCGTTTATGTTTTGTGCAACAGGTTGAGAAATTTTGGTTTTACCGGGGGTTTTTTATGCATTTTCATTTCATTTTATATAAAATACCCCTCTATATTTTATATTATGTCTGATATAACGCTAGTATGTGCGTACTTTTAGTCTGTTTAGCTAAATCAGGCAAGGTTCCTTCTTCAATTACGAATATCCATTTGACCTATGTACAGTATTTCATTCAGGAATGCCCCGGCATTCCTGCTGTGAGCTGGCTGCATCAGCCGTTTCCTTTTACACAAAAAGTCCCTCCCGTCAGTCCGGGGATCATGCTCACCCGTTCTGTCCGGAAAGGACTTTATTCAAAATAAAAACATTGCCGAAACTCCCTGTCCTGTTTTTTTTTGCAGTCAGATTCACCATATAAATCAATGCCGGTAAACGTATCTGATATATTCTCTGCAAGTTCATAAGGATTTTTATAAGTTTTTTTCTCCGCAATGCAGCTCCTCCCAGCGTTCTTTCGTCATTATATTTATATGCTCAACCCGCACTTCATTCAATAAAGATACCGGAACATCCTCGCACGTATGATGATACAGAAACCCGAGCTTTTCCTGCACTCTTCTGGATTTTTGGTTGCCTTCATAATATCCGCACCAGATTGTATTCATCCCGAGCTCCTCAAATCCATGGCGCATGAGTTCAGCAGCAGCTTCCGGCATATAGCCTTTTCCCCAAAACGCTTTGCCCAGCCAGTAACCTAATTCACACTCGTCATCGCGCGCTGTCATATTGGTATGTCCATTTAATTTGAGTTCCACCGCGCCTATCGCTTTTCCGTTCTCTTTTTCACAGACCGCATAACATTCCGCACCATTGAACACATTTCTGATCACGGCAAGGCTCTCTTCTGCCGATTGATGCGGCGGCCATCCCGCAGCAGGTCCAACCTCCGCATCTTTTGCCGATTCAAACAGGCTCTCCGCATCTGTTTCCATCCATTTTCGCAGCAATAATCTCTCTGTTTTCATCATAAAGTCGATCCTCTCCAAATTTGATTTCTGTTATTTTGCTTCTCCCCAAATTTCACAGGGCGCAATTTCCTGTGAAAAAACAAAAGTGTGCTTCGCACACCTCGCGGGCTGCAACTTTGACAGCACAGCTTTTGTTCCGCGCGCGAGCAGGCTTCTTCTCTGCGAGCTGCGCATCTTGCCGGAGGCTTTTTCTTTCACAGGACGCAATTTCCTGTGAAATAAAAAACCGCCCCGACCTGTACGATCCTGAGCGGTTTTCTGTCATTACTACTGATGGATACCTCTGTTCTGGTCTCCTTCTTTATTTACGCCGAACTCGTAATCGTTGCCCGGCAGGATGATGTTCAGAACGATACCTGCGATTGCTGCGATAGCCAGTGCAGTCAGTGTGATGCTTGTTCCTGCAACTGTGAAAGTGATACCGTTTCCAAATCCCAGACCGCATACGAAGATGACACCTACAATGATCAGGTTGCGAGATTTTGTCAGGTCTACCTTGTTCTCTACCACGTTACGCACACCGATTGCGGAAATCATACCGTAAAGCATAAAGCTCACACCGCCAATAATGGCAGCCGGCATGGTACTGATGATTGCGGATACCTTAGGGATAAAGCTGACAATGATGGCAAATGCAGCTGCGATACGGATCACACGCGGATCATATACTTTACTCAGCTCCAGCACACCTGTGTTCTCACCGTAAGTGGTATTGGCCGGTCCGCCGATGAAACCTGCCATGGCAGTTGCCAGACCATCGCCGACCAGAGTTCTGTGAAGTCCCGGATCAGCCAGATAGTTCTCACCGACTGTAGCGGAAATTGCGGAGATATCTCCCACATGCTCCATCATAGTAGCGATGGCAATCGGAGCCATAACCAGAACAGCTGTTACGTCAAATTTGCAGATCTGGAAAGGCGGAAGTCCTACCCATCCTGCAGAAGAGACAGAGGCAAAATTCAGGATGGCACTTCCATCCGGATTGGTGATGCCGCAGGCATTCATGATCACAGCTGCCACATAAGAAACAACAACCCCCATCAGGATCGGGATAATCTTGAACATTCCTTTGCCCCAGATATTGAAAATAATGATGACTGCCAGTGCAATGATAGCCAGAAGCCAGTTGGTGCTGGCGTTATTAATTGCAGATCCTGCCAGACTCAGACCGATACAGATGATCACCGGGCCGGTTACAACAGGCGGCAGATAACGCATCACGCGTTTCACGCCAAGCAGACGGATAACCAATGCCAGGATCAGGTACAGCAGACCTGCTACTACTACACCGCCGCAGGCATAGCCAACTTTTTCATTGGCAGACATTCCTGCATAGATGCCGGTGTTTAAGTTGGCAACAGTAGAAAATCCTCCCAGGAATGCGAAAGAAGAGCCCAGGAATGCGGGAATCTTCATCTTGGTGCATACATGGAAAAACAGTGTGCCGAAGCCTGCGCAAAACAGTGTAACTGCAACCGTCAGACCTCTGGTAATGTCTTCGCCGCAGGCCTGTGCAAAATAGCTGTTGACCAGAATCGGCACCAGAATGGTAGCTCCGAACATGGCGAACATATGCTGCAGTCCTAAAATCAGCATTTTGGAGACACCCAGTTTCCGGGCGTCACGAATTGGTTCTTGGTTCATAACGACCTCCTCATTTGATTTGTATGAAACATTTTAATTTTATCCCAACAGTTCCCGGCGCTTGCTTGCCGCAGTCTGCGCCGGGAACCGCTGTTTTCCCTTATAAAAGATTATTCAGCGTCAGTTTCTGTCTCAGTCTCTGCCGCTTCGGTAGCTGCTTCTGTTTCTGCCTCGGTAGCCGCTTCCGTGGAAGCCTCTGTCTCAGCTGCTTCCGTCACCTCTTCTGTGGAAGCCTCTGTTTCTGCCTCAGTTTCCTCAGACTCGGTAATTATTGCGTTGTCTCTTACAAAATCCAGAGTCTTGTCAAGCAGTACGCTCATGCGGATCGTTGCTTCGCCGTATGCTTCTTCCAGATCTTCTACAGAACTGTAACCCTGGTTTTCCATGTATCTCTCGCAGCCTGTCTGATAATCTTCATCGCTGACTGTGAATTCTTCCTGCTCTGCAATCGCTTTCAGGATCAGCTCCTGCTGCAGTGTCTGTTTTACATACTCCTCACAGGTACTGTCAAATGTCTCTTCATCCATTCCGAAATATCCGGAGATGAAATCTGTGAAGCTCATGCCGTATGCCTCTGCATAAGAGGTATATGTCTTTTTCATAGAAGCTTTTCCGTAGTCTACCAGATCCTGCGGATACTCGTTGATGGTGCAGAGATTGTACAGCTGTGTCATCAGATCATTGTAAATTGAGTTTTCGTAGGTTTTCTGATAATTGGCTGCCAGAGTGTCTCTGATAGACTGCTCATACTCTTCAGCAGTAGTGTACTCACCGCTGCTCAGCTGGTTTGCCATATCATCCGTGATCTTCTCCGGAACGACTTCAATCGCATTCACCTTTACGGTAAATACGACAGCCTGTCCTGCCAGATCTTCGCTCTGATAGTTCTCCGGGAATGTCAGATCCAGATCTACGGTATCGCCGACTTTCACACCGATCAGGCCCTCTTCAAAACCGTCGATAAATGTGCCGGAACCGATCTCCAGGTTGTAACCCTGTGCGGTGCCGCCGTCAAATGCCACGCCGTCTTTCTTGCCTTCATAATCAATATTGACGATATCGCCTTCTTTAACGGTACCTTCCGTCCGCTCCTCGTACAATTCTGCATTTTTGATGGCAGCTTCTTCGGTAGCCTTGACATCCTCGTCTGTCACTTCCTGAACCGGAGCTACTGTCACCTGCAGCCCCTTGTACTCGCCAAGAGTCACATAATCCAGCGCCTTATAATCCGGTCTTTCGCCAAGCTCTTCCTCTTCTGCCTCAGCCTCTGCAGCATCAGCAGCCTCACTCAGAGCCTCTGTAGCATTCTCTGATGCAGCCTCAGTCTCCGTCTCTGTCTCATCCGCCGCACCGGTCTTAGTCTCAATCTCAGTCTCAGCAGTCGCGCTGCTCTCAGCAGCTTCTGTCTGTGCCTCGGTTTTAGCTTCGGTCGCTGCCTCTGTCTTAACCTCGGTTGCAGCCTCAGTCTGTGCTTTTTTCTCTGTCTCAGTGCTCTTGCTTGAGCATCCGGTCGCTGCCAGGCATGCGCTTCCCAGCAGAATTGCAAGTAATACTTTCTTCTTCATTTCGTTATATCCTCTCAAATTTATTTTCCACAGCCTTTATTCCCTCAAACAAAAGCTTTGATCCCGAGTTCTTCTCTTCACACTTTCACTCTGAGACCCACTATTTATCCAGTATATCACATCTTTATCATTTTGCCACCCGAAAGCTCATTATTTTTCGTACTTTTTTGTGTTCTCAATCATCCAATTTCTGTTGCGCTTTCCCGGAAAGGATGCTAAAATATAGTGCAATAGTCCGTTTTCGCCCGCCGGATTCTGTCCGACCACGATGCCGGACAATGCAGTAAGGAGGGTACATATGTCAACAGTTCTCAAGGTTTTACTGATTATTCTGGTAATCCTGGTAATTGCCCTGGTTGTCCTGTATTTTGTCGGAAGAAAGCTTCAGAAAAAACAGGCCGTACAGCAGGAGCAGATGGATGCGGCAAAACAGACCATGACCATGCTGGTAATCGATAAAAAGAAAATGCCCATCAAGGAATCAGGTCTTCCCCAGATTGTCATCGACCAGACGCCCAAGCTCATGCGCCGTTCCAAACTTCCTATCGTAAAGGCCAAAGTCGGACCCAGGATCATGACTCTTGTGGCTGACGCTAATGTCTTCGATCTCATTCCGGTGAAAAAGGAAGTAAAAGCGGTAGTCAGCGGTATCTACATCATGGATGTCAAAGGTATCCGCGGTCCGCTCGAGACTCCGGTGAAAAAGCAGAAGTTCTGGGCAAGGCAGAAAGCCAAACTGGCTGCCAGAAGAAATTCCAAATAATGAAAGCGACAGTCGCCAAATATAAAAGAGCGTTTCCCCTGACAGATGTGATTCATCTTATCAGGGGGAGCGCTCTTTTTATGTACATTCTTGAATAGGCGCCTTTGCGCGCTGCCAGCTTTGCTGTTACTGTTCTCTGTATTCCAGCAGAAACCTGCACAGGCGGATCTTCTCTGGCATGCTTTCTTCAAACATCACAGTTCCTCCCTGCACACGATCCCGCAGCAGTCCCATCTGCGTCAGACGCCGCTGCACTTCCCTGGCTGTGCCCTCGCTGCCATCCAGAATATGCGGTCCGGATCCCAGCACCCTGCGGATGCTCTTTCTCAGGAACGGATAGTGTGTACATCCCAGCACTACTGCATCAATCCGGCCGATATAAGGAGCCAGCAGTTCTCTCAGATACTGCTCTACCTCTTCTCCCTCCATCTTTCCGGCCTCCACATACTCCATCAGCCCCGGACAGCCCAGCGGCAGCACTGTAGCTCTGTCCGCAAACCGCGCCATCAGCGTCCGAAATTTGTTGGCCTGTACCGTCATCGGCGTTGCCATCACAAGTACTGTGGCGTCCTCTTTCTCCATCACTGCAGGCTTCAGCGCCGGTTCAATCCCCACCACCGGAATATCCGTATATCGCTCCCGCAGCGCCGCAATCGCAGCGCTTGTAGCCGTATTGCAGGCCACCACGATCCCCTTGATCCCCCGCTGATACATATGGGAAATGTTCTCCAGCGTCAGACTGCGTATCTCTTCCTGCGGTCTGGTGCCGTAGGGCGCATGGATCGAATCACCGAAAAAATAAAAATCTTCCCCCGGCATCAGACGCACCAGCTCCCGCAGCACACTGATACCGCCTACTCCCGAATCAAATACTGCCACCGGCAGTTCCTTTCTCTCCATCTTAGCCTCCTCAGGTTGCATCCTTTCCGATCATATCTCAGCTCTATCCAAGATGGAGACTGCCGTTCTCTCTGGAGCAGACTTTCATTCTGATTGTACAGTCCGCCAGATGCTCGTCGTTGATCTCCAGCGCATAATCTACCTTCACATCAATCTGATTCTCTGTCTCTGTCAGTGATACATTCGTTGCCGCAATCCCTACCAGCAGATTTCCAAAAGGCGTATCATAATAGGTCATATTCTTCTTTTGTTCCTCAAACACCATATGTGTATTGGTCAGTCCCTTTTTGGTCACTTCCATACTGTTCTGATGCAGTTTGATCAGATTGCTCGTCGTTCCTTCCATTCCCTCTGTCACTTCATCATACTTGATGAAATGACGGTCGCCTTTCTTATAATAACTGCCGGGAATAATCAGTTCCACCATATCCGGTTCTTCCTCTCCCAGCGCATGCAGTCCTTTAATACTGATTAAAATATCTTTCGTCATATCCGTCCCTCTTCCTGTATAAATGCAACCGATGTTCAAACCTTTGTGCGCCCTGCCGGAGGCTTTCTTATGTTGTAAACAGAACAAAAGTGTGCTTCGCACACCCCGCGGGCCACAACTTTGACAGCACAGCTTTTGTTCCGCGCGCGAGCAGGCTTCTTCTCTGCGAGCTGCGCATCACGCCGGAGGCTTTCTTATGTCATAGACATAAGAAAAACGAGACTACTGTCCCGTTTAAAACAAAATCGGCTCCCCGTCCAGAAATGCGTAGCACACCGGCTTTTCTTTCAGGTACTGTGTGCGCCCGCAGGTTCCTTCCGTCACCGCTTCCTTCAGCTCCTTCAGTTCTTCCTCACCTACCAGCGTCTCAATCTCCACCTCGTCCGTATAGACTGAATCTGTGACATGAAGCCCACGCTGTCCCAGAAGATACTGAATTTTTCCTACTCCGTTATAATCCGTCTTCATTCTCAGAAGGAATCCCGGAACCTTCTCCAGAATACAGCTGTATTTCAGCCCCTCCTGCACAGCCTTGGAATAGGCCCGCACCAGACCGCCTGTGCCAAGAAGCGTCCCTCCAAAATATCTGGTCACTACCACCGCCGCATCGTGGATCTCTTCGCCCAGCAATACATCCAGCATAGGCCGTCCCGCAGTACCCTGCGGCTCTCCGTCGTCGCTGCAGCGTTGCAGCTCCTGATTTTCTCCCACCACAAATGCCGAACAGTTATGGGTGGCGTTCCAATACTTTTTTTTCATGGAAGCAATAAATTCCAATGCCTCATCTTCTGAGTGCACCGGAGTCACCGTAGCGATAAAGCGGGATTTTTTTTCAATGATCTCTCCCTCGCCTCCGCTGTATGCTATTTTCATTCTTTTCATAAAAACCCCTATACTTTTTTAATAGTTTAGTTATACAATAGAAGTCACTCAGAGTCAACTGCCCGCATGTGAAGTACTTTCTTACACAGTAAAACAGAAAGTTTTTTACAGAGTATACAGTAACTATTTTTACTGCAAAACAACAGGTACTTTATTTCTGAGTACACATTACCATTGTTTACAACAGTCCCAGACTGCCAAGAATCGGAATAACTCCAGGGCATTCTTGAACTATAAATGGAGGATAGCAGATGAATTTTGGAAAATCAAGCGTTTCAAAGAAGATCTCTCCCCGCAGAGGGAAAAAGATCAGGAAAAAGGTGGCGTTTACCGTTGTTCGCCTCCTGCTGATCGCACTTCTCGTGCTGATCATTTCCGGAGCTGTGGCAGGCGCTGCGCTGCTGCGCAATATCATTTCGGACGCGCCGGACATCTCCAACGTGGCACTCTCCCCTACGGAGGCCGCTACCTATATTTATAACCAGGAGGGCAAACGTGTCCAGAAGCTGACTCTGCCGGAAGCCAACCGGGATCTGGTCACACTGGACCGCATTCCCGTCTGCCTGCAGCACGCTGTCGTCGCGATTGAGGACGAGCGTTTCTATGAGCATCCTGGCATTGATCCCAAGGGAATTCTCCGTGCATTTCTGGTAGGACTCAAAAACGGCGGACATTTCTCGGAAGGAGCCAGCACAATCACGCAGCAGCTGCTGAAAAACAGCGTGTTTCCAGACTGGACTAACGAAACCACGTTCAAAGAACAGCTTGTCCGTAAAATCCAGGAACAGTATCTGGCACTCCAGCTGGAGAAGATGACAACCAAAGATCAGATCCTTGAGGACTATCTTAACACGATCAACCTGGGAGCCGGATGCTACGGCGTACAGTCCGCAGCCTACCGGTATTTCGGCAAAGACGTTTCCGAACTGACGCTGTCGGAGTCTGCTGTGATCGCCGGTATCACACAGAACCCTACCGCCTACAACCCGATCACCTATCCGGAGAAAAATGCGGCGCGTCGGAAGGAAGTGCTCAACCACATGCTGGAGCAGGGATACATTACCCAGGCCGAATATGACGATGCGCTGGCAGATGATGTGTATTCCCGCATTCATTCCAATGAAGAAAATACTGACAGTGTTTCCTCTGTCTACACTTATTATCAGGATGCCCTGATTGATCAGGTCATTGAGGATTTAATGAATGAAAAAGGATATACCTATAAGCAGGCTTTCAAGGCTGTCTATGCCGGAGGTCTCCGGATTTTCTCCGCACAGGATGATGCGATCCAGCAGATCTGCGACGAAGAATTTGCCAACTCTGCCAACTTCCCCGAGGGTACCGAGGTGGGCATTGACTACGCTCTGAGCCTTGAGGATCCCGACGGGCAGATCACCAACTACGGCAGCGAGGATCTGCGCCGCTACGTTCGCAGCACATCCGACCCTTCTTTTGACCTGATGTACGCGACTGCGGAGGAAGCGCAGGCCAGCGCGGCAGCTTTCAAAGCCTCTGTACTGGACAGCGATGACACGGTCCTTGGTGAACGCATTACGATCACACCGCAGCCCCAGGCTTCTGTCGTAATCATTGACCAGTCCACCGGCTATATCAAAGCCATCGTGGGCGGCCGTGGCAGCAAGGATGCCAGCCTGACCCTGAACCGGGCAACCTACACGCTGCGCCAGCCCGGATCAACCTTTAAGATTATCACCGCCTATGCGCCCGCAATTGATGCCCGCGGCAAGACGCTGGCTACCACCTACGACAATGAGGAGTACGCCTACGAGGACGGAACTCCCGTCAGCAACTGGGACCTGAACAACTATACCGGTCCCACCACGATCCGGGACGCCATCGCCCGCTCTGTCAACGTAGTAGCTGTCAAATGCATCACAGAGATCACACCGCGTCTGGGCTATGAATACGCCAAGGCTATGGGGATCTCCACACTGTATGAAAGCTATGATACCGGCACGCAGATCCTGACTGACATCATCCAGCCTCTCGCGCTCGGCGGTATCACCCAGGGTGTGACGAATCTGGAACTGTGCGGCGCATATGCCAGCATCGCCAACCTGGGGCAGTATATCAAACCCAGATTTTACACACAGGTGCTGGACCAGTACGGAAATGTTGTGCTGGACAACTCCACCCCCGTCTCTTCTACTGCCATGAAAGCCAGCACGGCCTACCTGCTGACCGATGCCATGAAGGACGTCGTCAGCGATCCGCAGGGAACAGCCTACGGCCTGATCAATCTGGGCTATATGCCGGTAGCGGGCAAGACCGGAACCACCTCCAGCTACAAGGATATCTGGTTCGCCGGTTTCACGCCGTACTATACCTGCTGTGTGTGGGGCGGCTATGACAACAACAATGACCTGCCCTCCTCCGGTATCTACCACACGTACAATAAGGTGCTCTGGACCTCTATCATGTCCCGGATCCACGCCAGCCTCCCGGTAAGCAGTTTCAAGGTGCCGGATGATGTGGTGACGGTAAGCATCTGCCGCACTTCCCACCTGGCGGCCATCCCGGGTGTATGCGACAGTTACGAGGAAAAATTTGCCGTGGGCACACAGCCGCAGCAATATTGCGATGTCCACGGAAGCGGATCCCCGGTCGATATTTCCCAGTCAGAGACAAACAGTTCTGACCTGGCGCCCGGCGCTATCACGATCTACGACTCCGACCAGACCACGATCTATCCGGATGTTACGCCGGATCAGACACCGGAAGATGGCATTCAGTCAGGTGATAATACCTCCGGACAGGATCATGATGTCATATCCGGCCTTCCCGATGGATCGTCCGGCCCGTCAGACACTTCTCCGGATAACTCCGGGAATCAAAACGCCGATGGCCTGATCACCATCGGCGGAAATCAGAGCGCGCCGGACAATTCATCTGACGACACCCTGACCCAGGAACAAATCAACATTTTAAATCAAATCCCGGAGGCACTGCCCTGACCGGTCATCCGGTTTCTGATCTCATCCAGCTGGCGCCCGATCTGCGCCTGCTGGGTATCAAAAAGCAGTTCTTTATTATATTTATAATATCTCGCACATTCATGCTCTTTTAAAAACCACATCGCGCCGCTGTTGATGGACAGCTCTGTGATAAAGACTGCCATCTCCTGACTCTCCCCGAAGGCTGCCTCCATAAAATCAAAGGCATATTCCAGCTGATCCTGTGCGCGCTGCTCCGCTGCCTCCAGCCGGTCGGACTCTCCGGCAAACTGCTGGCGCACCAGCTCAAAAGCCGCCTCAGAATCTTTCTCTGTCATACGGCTCAGCAGCTCCTCATACTGGCACAGCGTCCGGAACACGCCTCGATATCTGCGGTGCAGTTCTTTCTCATTCTGTCCCGCGTCAATCCGACGCTGCACATCCCGCTCCTCCTTCTCCCTCAGCTCCCGGAGCACTGCATCTGCAGACATTCCGGCGCAGGCCGGGTGATCCAGCCTTCCATGAAAACGCCTGAGGATCTCAAACAGGGTGCCGGTATATTCGTCCAGTTCCCGCATTTTCCGGAAATTTTCCGACAGGCGGGCTAACAGCAGTCCCACAACCTTAATCCTCTCATCAAACGGCGCAAACTTCAGCTTGTTCAGCGTGCCCGGACGGATCATTCCATCCAGGATCTCATCTACCTGATAATCAGTTCGGTACTTGTAATACAGCTCCAGATAATTGGCAAAATCCTTGGCTGTCCCGGGGTGCTGCAGATACTGCATGATCACTTCCCGGTCCATCTTAAGTCCCATTCTCTCGTAGGCAAAGATCATCTCCGACAGATCTTCCCAGCCTCTGGCCGTCACAAACCGTTTCCCGTCCACCGTCGTCTCCATGCGGTAGAAATTCTCCCGGTGAATGTCCAGATACGAAATCACGCTGCTGTGAATCCCGGCCTGGTACGCATATTCCTTCCAGATCTCAAAATCCGGCTCCACTGGAATTACCTTCACGCGGTCCAGCGTCACCACATCAAATTCCCGCACGGACTTATTGTATTCCGGCGGATTGCCCGCCGCCACAATGACCCATCCCTGCGGCACTTTCTGATTGCCAAAGGTCTTGCACTGCAAAAACTGCAGCATGGTGGGAGCCAGCGTCTCTGACACACAGTTGATCTCATCGATAAACAGGATCCCCTCCCTCTTGCCGGATGCCTCCATCCGGTCATAGACAGAAGCGATAATCTCACTCATCGTATACTCCGTCACGGAATGGCGCTCCCCTCCGTAGGATTTCTCCCGGATAAACGGGAGGCCGATCGCGCTCTGCCTCGTGTGGTGCGTGATCGTATAGGAAACCAGCGCCAGGTCACATTCCCCTGCGATCTGCTCCATGATCTGCGTCTTGCCGATACCCGGCGCTCCCATCAGCAGCAGCGGTCTCTGCCGCACGGTCGGTATCAGATACTCCCCGAACTCATCCTTCTGCAGATACGCTGCAATGGAATTTTTTATCTCCTGTTTTGCTCGCTTGATGTTCACTTCTGTTCTTCCTCCCATATAAAACGATAATCGCTATGCAGCCCGCCGGTCTGCTCTGACTCCAGATCTTCTCTGTCAATCACAAGACGGATCGCCCACGGCGGCACCTGCGCATCCGTGTAATCTTCTTCCATAAATACAAAAGCCACATCGTACGGCGGCTTTCTCGCCGGATAAATGCCGTATCCGTCCGTAAAATAAATCATTCCTTTCAGGCGGACAAACTCACGCCTCTCCAACAGCTGATCCACGTAGGCAAACGCCGGCCGAAAGTCCGTACCGCCGCCGCCCTGCAGCGTAAAATGCGCCATGTAGTCATCCAGTTCCTGCCGCGATGTGATCTTCCGGTCATCCCGGATCTGCTCGTCACACTGGAGGATTCGGATATTTACTTTTTTCAGATATGTCTCCGACTCCGTCAGCACCTGATACGTCTGTTCCAGGAATGTGCGCACCAGTTCTCCGCTGCAGGACATGGACACATCGATCACAATGACAAATTCCTGGATCCGGTAGACCTCCTTCACTTCCTGCGGCTCAATCAGCGGCATGTTTCCGTACAGCGACAGCCCGTAACTGTAAAAGACATAGTCAAAACTGTCCGGATCCACCTGCATCTCCTCATTCATCACCGCAAATTTGCGCAGAAACGCGCGGTAATCGTACCGTTCCCGGTTCTCCACCTGCATTTCATCCAGCAGATCCCCGGCTCCCTGTGCGCTCTCCTTCGAAAAAGTCTCCATCTCCGTCTGCGTCTTTTCGCTGATATCCTGCCAGCGGTTCTGCAGCTGCTCCATTTGCGGCAGAGGCGGCTGACCCTCCGGCGGCTCCTTCGGCCACAGACTGTGGTCATC
>CAKRNX010000020.1 GCA_934371475.1 uncultured Lachnospiraceae bacterium | reverse complement strand
GGCTTATTTTTTGCGTTTTACACTTTTACAATCCGCTCTAAAGTTTTCCCACGCTATCAGGCAGGGTTAGACTCTTTGACACCGTAATGATAAAATCTTTAAAAATTTCTCTTGCAAAATCCGGAATGTTAGTATATACTAACACATAGTTAGCGTAGACTAACTTCATGTGAATGATCATGTAAACTCCCATCAGGACTGTAACTGCTGACCACAGACCTGAGCAGAACATGCCGGATGACTGCTGACCTTCCGGCAGACAGGCTGCGGCGAGGACAGGCCGCAGTGGGGAGTTGGCAGGACAGTACGAAAGGGGAACTGACAGATGGATTATTTAGAGATTGAAAAAGTAGTTGGAAGAGAGATTATGGATTCCAGAGGAAATCCCACCGTGGAGGCTGAAGTTTTCCTGGCAGACGGCACCATTGGAAGAGGAATGGCTCCCAGCGGCGCATCTACAGGTGAGTTCGAGGCTCTGGAACTGCGTGACGGAGATAAAGACAGATACCTGGGCAAGGGTGTGTTAAAGGCTGTTGAAAATATTAATACAAAAATTAATGAAGTTCTGCAGGGAATGGATGCTTCTGATATTTATGCCATTGATAAGGCAATGATCGAGGCGGACGGAACGAAAGATAAGTCTGTGCTGGGTGCAAATGCAATCCTGGCAGTTTCTATTGCATGTTGTAGAGCGGCAGCTTCTTCTCTGGATATTCCTCTGTATCGCTTCCTGGGCGGTATGTCAGGCAACCGTCTGCCGGTTCCCATGATGAATATTGTGAACGGCGGATGCCATGCACTTTCTTCTGGACTGGATGTACAGGAATTTATGGTAATGCCTGTAGGCGCTCCGTCATTCCGCGAAGGACTGCGCTGGTGTTCTGAGGTATTCCATGCACTGGCAGCAATTCTGAAATCCAGAGGACTGGCTACTTCTGTAGGTGACGAGGGCGGATTCGCTCCGGCTCTGGCATCTGACGAGGAGGCGATAGAGACAATCCTGGAAGCAGTGAAGAAAGCCGGATACGAGCCGGGCAAAGATTTCATGATCGCTATGGATGCGGCTTCTTCCGAGTGGAAGACAGGCATAAAGGGAGAGTACAAGCTGCCGAAGGCAGGCACAGTATACACCTCTGACGAGCTGATTGCTCACTGGAAGAAACTGGTAGATAAATATCCGATCATTTCCATCGAAGATGCGCTGGATGAGGAAGACTGGGAAGGCTGGAGGAAGCTGACTGCAGAGCTTGGCGACAGGGTACAGCTGGTAGGAGATGACCTGTTTGTAACAAACACAGAGCGTCTTTCCCGAGGTATTTCCATGGGATGCGGCAACTCTATTCTGATCAAGCTGAATCAGATCGGTTCCGTATCTGAGACACTGGAAGCCATTAAGATGGCTCATGCGGCAGGCTATACTGCAATTGCATCTCACCGTTCCGGAGAGACTGAGGACACAACAATCGCTGACCTGGCAGTTGCATTGAATACCTGCCAGATTAAGACAGGTGCTCCGTCTAGAACGGAACGTGTGGCGAAGTACAATCAGCTGCTGCGCATTGAGGAACAGTTGGGAGCTTCTGCCGCTTATCCGGGAATGGATGCGTTCCACGTAAAGAGACAGTAATTAATACCCATTTTGCAAGGAATAAGGCATTTGAGCCGCAAGGCATCCGTGCAGGCATAGCTGTGCGGTGCGTTATTTGCAGAAATAAAAAGGTATTCTTAAAAAATATATGACCGCCCTGCCGGATGCCAGACAACAGATCTGAGAATCCAGGGCGGTTTTTTAGCGTATACGATGATGCCGTGCGGCAATGTTCAGGAAACTGCTAACGCGGCCTGTTCGCGCACGGAACAAAAGTTGTGCTGCCAAAGCAGTAGCCTACTGAGAAAGTAAGGCACATTTTTGTTTGTGTTTTTTTTGAAAAACATAGCCGGAAACAGTAGAAAAACAAAAGAAGCTGTGATAGATTTATTACGGTTAGTTAGTATATACTAATGCAAATAAGAAAAGAGTAACAAAAGTAAGGATTATATCAGACGCGAGATGACGCGCATCTCGCAGTGAGAATGCCGGAGCATTCTTGAACGACAACAGCATCACATAGAAAGGACGGAAAGCAGATGAAAGAATTTCCACAGTGGGAAGGATTTGAGGGAAGGATCTGGAAGGAGGAAATCAACACCCGCGATTTCATCCAGAAAAATTATACACCGTATGATGGAGACAGAAGTTTTCTGGAAGGTCCTACAGAAGCAACAGACAAACTCTGGGGTGAACTGCAGAAGCTGCAGAAGGAAGAGAGAGCCAGAGGCGGTGTGCTGGATATGGATACAAAGATTGTATCTGGCATTACTGCTCACAGCCCGGGATATATCAGCGAAGAATTAAAGGATCTGGAGCAGGTTGTAGGACTTCAGACAGACAAACCGCTCAAACGCGCGTTCATGCCTTTCGGAGGCATCAAGATGGCAGAGCAGGCATGCCAGACATACGGATATGAGCCGGATCCCGAACTTCACAAGATTTTTACGGAATATTGCAGAACACACAATCAGGGTGTATTTGATGCTTACACACCCGAAATGAAAAAAGCCCGCCACAACAAGATTATTACAGGACTTCCCGATACGTACGGCCGCGGCAGGATTGTGGGCGATTATCGCAGAGTGGCGCTTTACGGAATCGATTTCCTGATGGAAAAGAAAAAAGAAGATTTTGATAACTGCAGCGACGGAACCATGACAGATGATGTAATCCGTCTGAGAGAGGAGATTTCCAAACAGTATCAGGCGCTGGCACAGATGAAAGAGATGGCAAAGGCTTACGGATATGATATTTCAAAGCCTGCGTCAAACGCAAAAGAAGCAGTGCAGTGGCTGTACTTCGGATATCTGGCAGCTGTTAAAACACAGAACGGAGCAGCCATGAGCGTGGGCCGTATCTCCACATTCCTGGATATTTATCTGGAGAGAGACCTGGAGCGCGGTGTCATCACAGAGAAAGAGGCACAGGAACTGATCGACCATCTGGTAATGAAATTCCGTATGGTGAAATTCGCACGTATTCCTTCCTACAATCAGCTGTTCTCTGGCGATCCGGTATGGGCGACACTGGAGGTAGGAGGCATCGGTGTGGACGGACGTTCTATGGTAACTAAGACTGATTACCGTTTCCTGCATACGCTGGAAAACATGGGACCCTCCCCGGAGCCGAACATGACTGTACTGTATTCTTCCGCACTGCCGGAGCATTTCAAGGATTATGCGGCACAGATTTCCATCCGGACAAGTTCTGTGCAGTATGAGAATGATGATGTGATGAAGCCGGTGTGGGGCGATGATTATTCAATCTGCTGCTGCGTATCTGCAACTCAGACCGGAAAAGAGATGCAGTTCTTCGGAGCGCGCGCAAACCTGGCCAAGTGCCTGCTTTACGCGATCAACGGCGGCGTCGATGCCAAGACAAGAGAGCAGGTAGGACCGGAGTATCGTCCGATCACCTCAGAATATTTGGATTACGATGAGGTCATTGCCAAGTATGACAGGATGATGGACTGGCTGGCAGGCCTGTATGTGAATGTGCTGAACCTGATTCAGTACATGCATGATAAATATTATTATGAGGCAGCGGAGATGGCGCTGATCGATACGGATGTACGCAGAACATTTGCGACCGGTATCGCAGGCTTCTCACACGTAGTCGATTCCCTGAGCGCCATCAGGTATGCAAAGGTAAAGACAATCCGTGATGAGAGCGGTATCGTCGTAGATTATGAGACAGAAGGAGAATTCCCACGCTACGGCAATGATGATGACCGGGCAGACGATATTGCAGTATGGCTGCTGAAGACATTCCTGGATAAGATTAAGAAACATCATACGTACCGCGATTCAGAGGCAACCACTTCTATTCTGACGATCACTTCCAACGTCGTGTACGGTAAAGCAACAGGAGCCATGCCGGATGGAAGAAAGGCCGGAGAGCCGCTCTCTCCGGGAGCGAATCCTTCCTACGGCGCGGAGCAGAACGGCCTGCTGGCTTCTTTAAATTCCGTTGCCAAGCTGCCGTATGAGTGGGCATTGGACGGCATTTCCAATACACAGACGATCAATCCGGACGCGCTGGGGCATGAGGAAGAGGAGCAGATCAGCAACCTGGTTCAGGTTATGGACGGATATTTCGATCAGGGAGCGCATCATCTGAATGTGAATGTGTTCGGCAGAGAAAAGCTGATTGATGCACTGGAACATCCGGAGAAAGAGGAATATGCAAACTTCACGATCCGTGTATCAGGATACGCTGTGAAGTTTATCGATCTGACAAAAGAACAGCAGATGGACGTGATCTCAAGAACCTGCCACAAGAGGCTGTAGTTCTGAGAGGCTGCGTACATTCCACAGAAACCTTCGGCCTGGTAGACGGGCCGGGGGTTCGTTTTGTTATATTTTTACAGGGATGTCATATGCGGTGCCGTTATTGCCATAATCCGGAGACCTGGAAGTTGGAGGCAGGAAAGCTCCAGACTGCGGAGGAGACATTTGCGCAGGCGTACCGCTATCGGAATTACTGGAAAAAGGGAACAAAACAGAACGGAGGGATCACAGTCAGCGGAGGCGAGCCGCTGCTGCAGGCAGAGTTTGTCACGGAACTGTTCCGCCTGGCGAAGCAGAAAAAAGTCCACACGGCGCTTGATACCTCCGGCAATCCATTCGGAAGCACGCTGCTGCCTATGGAGCAGTTTGAGGCGCTGATGGATGTGACGGATCTGGTGATCCTGGATCTGAAATTGATGAATGAGAAAGGACACAAGGAGCTGACAGGACAGCCAAATGGAAATATTCTGGAGATGGCGCGCTGGCTCTCGGATCACGGCAAGACGATGTGGCTGCGCCATGTGCTGGTGCCGGGGCTGACGGACGATGAAAAGGACCTGCGGCAGATGGGAGAATTAATCCGCAGGCTGAAGAGTGTGGAGCGGGTGGAAGTGCTGCCCTATCATACGCTGGGGCAGTCGAAGTGGGAAAAGCTGGGTATTCCCTACACGCTGGAAGGAGTCAGGATCCCGACGCAGGAAGAAGTAGAGCGGGCAGAGAAGTTTTTAAAATAAAATACGGCAGCGCAGACAGTGGCTGCGGGATCACAGAGGAGGCAATAGAATGACTGGAAAAACATTGCTGGAAGTAAAAAATCTGTATGTCAATGTGGAGGAGAAAGAGATCCTTCACGGAGTAAATCTGGAAATCGGCAAGGGAGAGACTCACGTGCTGATGGGGCCGAACGGAACCGGAAAATCAACGCTGGGATACGCACTGATGGGCAACCCCAGATATACGGTGATGCAGGGAGAGATCTGGTTTAATGGGAAAAATGTGACAGAATCCCCGGTAAATGAGAGGGCAAAAGACGGCCTGTTTCTGTCATTTCAGAGCCCTCTGGAGGTGCCGGGAGTCACGCTTGGCTCCTTTATCCGCAGCGCACTGGAACAGCAGACCGGTAAAAGGCTGCGGCTGTGGGAGTTCAAAAAAGAGCTGGAAAAAACGATGGAGATCCTTCAGATGGACCCCTCCTATGCGGAGCGCGACCTGAATGTCGGATTTTCCGGAGGTGAGAAAAAGAAGGCGGAGATCCTGCAGCTTCTGATGCTGCGCCCGGCGCTGGCGATCCTGGACGAGACGGACTCCGGCCTGGATGTGGACGCGGTGCGCACCGTTTCCGCCGGGGTGGAGGCCTATCAGAAAAACTGCAAAGGAAGTCTGCTGATTATCACGCACAGCACCCGTATTCTCGCATCACTGCACGTGGACCAGACTCATATCATGGTGGATGGAAAAATCATCCGCACCGGCGATGCATCGCTGGTTGATGAGGTAAATGAAAAAGGTTTTGCGGAGTATGAGAACGGAAGAAGTGCAGAGTGATTTCACAGGATGCCGAAAAAAAAAGAAGTTCCGGACAGCCTCACAGAATATAAAGAGAGAAATGCAGAGGAACTTTGCAGGGATTCTGAGACGGAGAACGGGAAAGGAAGCGGACAGACAGTGAGAGAAAAAAGTCATGTGGAAGATATAGACAGAAACATGTACGATTTCAGGGATGAAGAAAAGGACGCCTACCGGATGAAAGCGGGGCTGACGCCTGAGATTGTGCAGAAAATTTCAGAAGAAAAAAATGATCCGGTCTGGATGCAGCTGTTTCGGCTGCGCTCCCTTCAGATTTATAACGGGATGAAGGTTCCGGACTGGGGTCCTTCGATCGAGGGCCTGAATATGGACGACATTGTCACGTATGTGCGTCCCAACACAAAGATGAGCGCCAAGTGGTCCGATGTGCCGGAGGATATCAAGAATACCTTTGAACGGCTGGGCATTCCTCAGGCAGAGCGGAAATCTCTGGCAGGGGTGGGCGCTCAGTATGATTCTGAGCTGGTTTACCACAATATGCGCCAGGAGGTCGCGGAGCAGGGCGTGGTCTACACGGATATGGAGAGCGCACTGAGAGGCCCGTATGCGGATATGGTGCAGAAACATTTTATGAAGCTGGTAAAACCAAATGATCACAAATTTGCGGCCCTGCACGGGGCGGTGTGGTCAGGCGGATCGTTTGTCTATGTGCCGAAGGGAGTCTCCGTGGAGATCCCGCTGCAGTCGTATTTCCGGCTGAATGCGCCGGGCGCGGGGCAGTTCGAGCACACGCTGATTATTGTGGATGAGGGGGCGAATCTTCATTTTATTGAGGGGTGCTCAGCTCCCAAGTACAATGTGGCCAACCTCCATGCGGGCTGTGTGGAGCTGTTTGTCGGGAAACATGCGAGACTGCGCTATTCCACGATTGAGAACTGGTCAAAAAATATGTATAACCTGAATACAAAGCGCGCGCTGGTGGAGGAAGGCGGTGTGATGGAATGGGTGTCCGGATCCTTCGGCTCCCGCGTATCTTATCTCTATCCGATGACAATCCTGAAAGGGAAACGGTCCCGGATGGAATTTACAGGCATTACGTTTGCAGGCAAGGGACAGAATCTGGACACCGGAGCCAAGGTAGTCCACAGCGGGGAGGATACCAGTTCCTATATCAATACGAGATCTATTTCCAAAGACGGAGGGACCAGCACGTTCCGGTCATCCGTCGTGGTGGCGAAGGAAGCCAGACATGCGAAAGCGGCGGTCTCCTGCCAGTCTCTGATGCTGGACTCCGAGTCGCGCTCCGATACGATACCGGCTATGGATATCCGGTGCAGCGATGCCAATGTGGGACATGAGGCGCAGATCGGCAGCATCAGCGATGAGGCAGTTTTTTATCTGATGTCACGCGGAATGAGCGAGGAAGACGCCAGAGCGTGCATTGTCAGCGGATTTGCCGACAATGTGTCAAAGGAGCTGCCGCTGGAATATGCTGTTGAGATGAACAACCTGATACGTCTGGAAATGAAAGGAAGCATAGGGTAAGCCGGGAGGTGTTGACAATGAAAAATGGGACAGAAGAAATGCGAGACATTACGATAAACTGTCTGCCGGTCAGAACATGGAACTGGCTGCAGATGAATGAGACGAACATTCCCTGGAGCGAGCATTTTCTCCCGTGTATTGTGGACATGGAAGAAGAGATGCCGGATCAGCATCATGACTCTTCCAAGGTTGTGCGGATGCAGATCGCTGCGCCCGGAGAAGATACCGGGGATGGAAATATTCACATGGAAGCGGCCGA
Organism: uncultured Lachnospiraceae bacterium; assembly: GCA_934371475.1. Taxonomy (GTDB): domain Bacteria; phylum Bacillota; class Clostridia; order Lachnospirales; family Lachnospiraceae; genus Merdiplasma. The sequence goes on along the minus strand of CAKRNX010000020.1, from coordinate 14,388 downwards.
GCAGGAGCATATCACAGTGATCCAGCAGATCGGAGGCAGCGGAGAGGATCATGACGGGAAAAACGGAGATCTGGCTTTTCACACCAGTTTTGACCTGAAAGAGCACAGCAGCGTGCGTCTGATACAGGTGCTGATGCCGGGGGATGCACAGCGGCTGCGCAGTGAGGTGTCGTGCAGCTGCCTTGCCCAGGCTTCATTTTCCGTCGTTCAGGTGATGGTCGGAGAAGGCGATGTGTACAGCAGCGTTCAGGTGGATCTGAGGGGAGATACATCGTCCTTTGAAGGGACGATCGGATATCTGGGCGTGAAGCAGCAGGTGATCGACATGGACGTTGTAGTGAATCATCTGGGCAAAAAGACGGTAAGCTCGGTAACGGCAAAAGGGACACTGAAAGAGAATGCGCGCAAAATATTCCGGGGATCCATCGATCTGAGAAAGGGCTGTGCCGGATCAAAAGGATCGGAGACAGAAGAAGTGCTGCTGTTAGGCGACGGGGCGGTGAACCGCACGATACCGCTGATCCTCTGTGGAGAGGAGGATGTGGAAGGAAATCACGGCGCGACGATCGGTGAGCTGGATGAAGAGACGCTGTTCTATTTCGCGTCCAGAGGCATCGGACGGGAAACGGCAGAGAATATGATGGCCAGGGCGAAGCTGGAGGCCGTGTACCGCCAGATCGGAGATGAACGGACGGAGGCTGTGGCTGAACGGAAGATTTCGGAGGTGATGGCATATGAACAGGCATGATTACCGGGATGATTTTCCGCTGCTGCGGCGCAGCAAAAGAGCGTACCTGGACAATGCGGCCACGGCACAGCGCCCCGGCTGCGTGCTGGATGCGGAGCGGATTTTCTACGAGATGGAGAATGCCAATCCCCTGAGAGGATTTTATCCGCTGAGCCTGCAGGCGACAGAAAGCTATCAGCGGGCGCGCGAGGCAGTGAGGGATTTTGTCCATGCCGGGAGCGCGGATGAGATTGTTTTTACAAGAAATACAACAGAAAGCCTCAATCTTGTGGCCTACAGCTATGGCCTGACTCATGTGAAAGCAGGAGATGAGATTGCCGTGACAATCATGGAACACCACAGCAATCTGCTGCCGTGGCAGATGGTTGCATCCCGGACGGGCGCGACGCTGCGCTTCCTGGAATGTGAACCGGACGGCAGACTGACGGATCAGACGCTTGAAGAAGGGATCACAGACAGGACAAAACTGGTGGCAGTGGCCCACGTTTCCAACGTGCTGGGCTGCGTCAATCCGGTACAGAGAATTGCACAGATGGCCCATGAAAAGGGCGCAGTTGTGGTGGTGGATGCTGCGCAGAGCGCACCGCATATGCCGCTGGATGTCAGGAAGCTGGGAGCAGACTTCCTGGCATTTTCCGGACATAAGCTGATGGGGCCTATGGGCATCGGTGTGCTGTACGGACGCCGGGAATTGCTGGAGGAGATGCCGCCGTTTCTGACCGGCGGGGAGATGATCCAGTATGTGACCAGGGAAGATGCCGTGTTTGCGCCCATTCCGCAGAAATTTGAGGCGGGCACGGTCAATGCCGCCGGGGCGGTCGGTCTGTCAGCCGCACTGGATTATATTGGAAAGATTGGGTTTGATGCGATCCGGAAAAAAGAGCAGCTGCTGACCGGAGAGGCGCTGGAAGGACTGAAAAAAATCCCTCATGTACATGTGCTCGGATCGGAAGATCCGGCGGAACATATCGGAATTGCGGCATTTTCCATTGACGGCGTGCATCCGCATGATGTGAGTGAGATCCTGTCGGCGGACGGGGTTGATGTGAGGGCGGGGCATCACTGTGCGCAGCCGCTGCATGCGTATCTTGGTGTGTCATCATCCACCAGAGCAAGTTTTATGTTCTACAATACACCGGATGAGGTGGCGGCGCTGCTGGACAGTGTGTCTGCAGTAAGGAGGAGAATGGGATATGAAGACTAGGAGTTTTTACAATGAAATTCTGACGGAGCATAACCTGAGACCGGAGGTTAAGCATGATCTGCCGGATGCCAATCTCGTGCTGGAAGGCGTCAACCCCAGCTGCGGAGACGATATCTGGCTGAAACGGAAAGTGGAGGACGGTATCATTCAGGACGGCGCTTTTGTGGGGGACGGCTGTGCCATTTCTCAGGCATCCGCAGATATTATGCTGGGCATGATTATCGGGAAAACGAAGGAAGAAGCGCTCCATCTGGGAGATCTGTTTCTGCGCATGATCAAGGGAGAGGCGGATGAGAAGGAGCTGGATGAACTGGAGGAGGCTGTGGCGCTGAAGGATATTGCGCATATGCCCGCCAGGGTGAAATGTGCGGTGCTGGGATGGCATACGCTGGGAGAAGCGTTAGAGCGTGTTTGAAAAAACATTTAGCTCATGAAAAGCCTTTTTCAGACACACTCTGGGCGCGTCTGATATAGTCTCCGGCAGTATTGCAGAGGTGTGCAGATGAAATATGGCATGCGTTTGCATTTTTGAATTTGCTATTATTCGGTTGGCGTAGCAGGACACGTTTGAAAAATCGTGCTTGATATGAAGAAAAATTCTCATTTTCGTAAGATAGTTTCTTCTGTGCAGTGTGCTATAATAACACTGGTTAGAATAAACTAAATAAAGTTTTATATCAGATGCAAGATGACTTACGCCTGATATAGCTTCCAGCAGTATTGTTGATTTTGTAATTTGGCCGGAGCATTCTTAAATACGAGGAGGAATAGAGTATGAGAAGGCGGTATCGTTTATCAAGAGGACTGACAGATGAGATGAAAGAAGAGATTCAGGGAGATATTGCCAGGGATCTTCAGGAGGTAGAGGCGCAGTTCAGCGAAGACGGCGCATTTCTTACCGTAAAGACGGAGGAGCACAGATATCCGGAGGTCATGACCAGGATCCTGAACATCTGCTGCCGGGTAGGAAATAACTGTGAACTTTCTTTCGCAGGATTTGTGGAGTAAGCAGGAGCGCAGAGATGCGCAGGAAAAATAAGTCAAGCGTTTGCATGACGCGTACCTCGCAGCAAGAATGCTCCGGCATTCTTGAATTTAACGGCGGATACGGTACAGAAGATATGATTCCATCCGTCTGACAGAAACAGGAAAAGCTTCGGGTATGAAGGAAGGTTTATGAACTTGTTATGCTCCTTTTGCTGAAGCTTTTTTTCAGTCAGACGGTTAGAATATACTAATAGAAGAGAGAGGAAACTTATGAGAAAGAACAGAATGAAGATAAGACTATGCAGCATGGTGTTGGCGGCGCAATTTCTGTTTTCTTCCATGGCAGCTCCGGCGCTTGCCGTGGAGGCTTCCGGAGTGGAACTGGCGGCACAGAGCCAGCAGGCAGAAGAGCAGACGGAGGCGATGACGGCTCCGGAGCCTCAGACAGAGGCGGGAGAGGAAGCGCTCACCGGCATGGCGGAGGAGACAAAGCCGGAAACTGAGTTGCAGGAGACTGTAAAGGATCCGTCCGCATCGGATGCCGGGACGCAGGCAGGTCAGAGTGAGGGAGCGACCGGTGCAGCACAGACAGATGAAAGTACAGCGGAGAGCGGTGAAACAGCAAAAAACGCAGAGACAGCCGCTGAAACGGTAAAAGACCCAGAAGTGGGCAGTGAAAATGATGGATCCGGGCAGCAGACACCGGCAGAAATTGTTGAGAAAACAGAAAAGAGCAGTGAAGCGGACGCAGCCGGTGAACAGAGCGGGTCAGAAGAAGCACAGACGGAAGCCGGAGAAACGGAAACAGAGCAGACAGCATCCCGCGGCGTCAGCAGCGAGGAGATGAATCAGATTCTGGTCAACTCTACAGTTACTCTGATGAAGAACGGGGAGAAGCGCACAGATACTTTTACACAGGATGAGACATCTGTGGATGTGCAGGTGAAGCTGGATTCCTCACTGGATAAGACTTTTCTGAAAATCTACGGATATGCGGGAAACACGAGCTTTGATCCGGACGGAAACTTTAACAAGGTACTCTGGTCAGGATGGGTCAGTGACGGATTTACACAGACCTGTGAGTTTAATGCGTCTCAGCTGCCGCTTCCGGTAGGCTACAAGATCATTGCCTGCCTGAATGTGCTGGTGGATCCGGAGACAGATTTTTACCGTCCGTCCGTATCCCAGGCACTGGAAGTTGTAGATGAGTCCGGCAATGGATTTGAAGATTATGAGTATCCCGATGCGTCGATTGACGAGAAGGAACTGAAACCGGGAGCGACTTCCCTGCATATTTCTCTGATCGGTGACGAGCGTCTGTTTCAGGCTGCCAGAGAGGGAAAGACAACCCTTACGGTCAGCGTGGCACAGTATCCGGGCGGCGATGACTTTGATTTTGAGAGCAGCGACCAGATTTCCCTGGTGCGGCTGATAGATGCCACAGAGGCATTCTCAGGCAGAGAGGTGACATTCAGCGAACCGCTGCGGGAGGGATACCGTGTGCGTGCCGTAGTATTCTGGGATCAGAATGCGGATATCTACCTGCCAAAGGGAAATGACTATGAGGCATCTTTCCACATGCCGGATGATTCGGTGCTGGTGATCGGAGATCCTTCTGTTGCGATTGCACAGGAAGTAAAAAATACGGATAGCACGCTGAAACTGAACCTGGGCGGAGCGATCCCGGAGGGAGCGATGATCCTGCTGAAGCAGTATCCTGCGGGAACGACAAGCTTTGCCACAACAGGCGGCACTTGGGCAGGAAGCAGTTTTAATGTGGTCAGAGGAGAGCATGTGATGAATGTCTCCGGGCTGGAAAAAGGAAGTCTGCTGGTGGCATTCCTCTTAAATAACGGAACACTGCTGGCTCAGTCAGAGCCGATGGCGGTGACGGCTCTTCCTGACTTTGCCGTTTCGCTGGTATCACCGGTGACAACGGAGAGCAGTGAGATTTCTTTCCGGGTTACAGCGCAGGATGAGAGTATTTCAAAGATTATGCTGGCAGCTGTGTGCCGTGTGGATGAGAACGGAAAGGCAGATGCGACAGATCCGAATTCGTACATAGCCCGTCTGTTTGGACAGGCTCCCGGTGTGCTGACATTCTCAGGGATCAGCGGACTGAATGCCGGAGAGAAGGTTCGGCTGGTACTGAAGTACAACAACGGTGACAGTGTATTTGAGAGCGAAGATTTCACTGTGCAGGCTCCGATGGCTGTCGATACGCTAATGCTTCAAGAGCAGAGCATTACAACAGATCAGGACGAGATCAATGTAGTGGTATTCGGCTGTGACAGATTCAAAGGAGGCTTTCTGATTCTGACGACCGGGTCTTCTGTGACGGATGGAGACGGGGATAGCAGAGACAGAGTAGGCTCAGCAAGATTTAACGGAGAAGGCACATACAGGTTTTATTTTAATAAAGGAACGCTGAAAGCGGGAAATACTGTGCAGGCTCATCTTTATATCTATGACGGAGACAGTGACCGCACGTATTATCAGTACAGTCCATCCGTACTGGTACAGGGCAGCGGCAGCACCGTACAGGAAGCTTCCGTGGAGATTGTCACCGATGAGATCCGGGCTGACCGCACCGATGTGCGGGTAAAAGCGCAGTTCGGGCCGGATGCAACCGCGGCGCTGAAACTGTATACCTGGAGCGGAGAGACATTTGACGCAGAGCTGGCAACGCTGATTCGGCAGAGTGAGGTAAGATCTTCTGAGAACAGCCAGAAGATTACATTTGAAAAAGGACAGCTGAAGGCAGGTGACAAGCTGACGGCCGTGCTGGAACTGAAGGATGGAACGACATCCGTTTCATCAGCGAAAGTGATTAGCGCTGAGCCGGAAAAAGTGCAGCCGCAGATTTTGATTAAGACACAGAAACTGACTGCGGGAATGTCAAAAATAAGCGGATGGTCAAACTTTGATTCTTCTGATTCACCGGCGTCCTACAAACTGTATCAGTTTACAGGAGAGACACTGGACACGGAGCATGATGAAGTGATTGCGCAGGGCAGCGTGTATTACTACAGCAGAGGCGGCATTTCAGTCTACTGCCTGGGCAAACTCAAGGCAGGCGCGAAAGTGCAGCTGGTTCTGACTGCGGGTGAGCAGCAGGCATTCTCCAATGTGCGAGAAGTTGAGCCGTCGCCCGACTGGGGCACTCCGACAGCAGCGTTTGAAGTATCTGCTGTCAAGAGCAGTGACAAGAGCGTGGATGTGACCGTAGATTATTCAGATGAATATCTGACCATGGGAGATGATTTCTACTGTGATGTGACCGTGTACCAGTTCTCAGGAGATTACACGGATCAGGAATTTGAAGACAATGAAATGTGGGAGCAGTTAAGCCGCGTGACTTCTGTGGGCAAGCTCAATTCCAGACTGGGAGACGAGACGAAAGGCCGCTTGACTGTCACCTTCCGCGATGGCGTGACACTGACACCGGGCAACAGACTGATTATCAAACTGCGTCTGCCGCATACGGAGTGGGAGGATGAGGAAGTGGACTATGTGTCCGCATCCGTTCCGATCGTGGATGAAAATCAGCAGATCGCGGTTCCGAGAGTTCTGCTGTACCATCTGAACGAGGATACTTCCCTCGGAGTAAGGCTCAGAGAGATCCTGGCAGAGCAGGGCATTGAGGCAGTGGATGTGTCAGAGAGTCAGCTGAACCAGAAGGTAGGCTATCTGTCCGGCATCGACGGATATGAGCAGGCAGACGGCAGCTACGATGGGGAGGCCGCGCAGGTGCAGTTCATGCTGATGGCCAACTTCTCTGAGGCAGCCCTGGACCGTTTCCTGGCAGCTATGACAGCGGCCGGTATCCGGATTGACCATAAGGCAGTTACCACAGCTTATAACGTAGATTATGAATTTCATGAACTGATTGACGATATCAGAGAAGAACATCCGACATTCCAGGCACTGCTGGTACTGAGTCAGCTCGTGAATGACGCGAAAAAGCTGACGCAGGAGCAGTACGGATCTGTTCCGCAGTGGGAGGCATTTACGGAGGCGCTCGCAGAAGCAAATCAGGTACTTGCTTCAGAAGAACCATCTCTGGAAACCCTGCAGAACGCAGACCAGAAGCTGAGAGCGCTGTATCTGGAGCTGACCGGCATGAAGCCGATGGAAGGAAATGCAGTTATTACCGTTACAGCCAGAGAGGATGACCTTTATGATCTGACCGTATCGGTAAGCGGTGTCGAAGATCAGGAAGGATATATCTATACCTGGAACAGTGGCGAGACGGGAGCCACACTGAGCGGTCTGACAAAAAGCGCACTGATCACGAAGACTGTGACGGTAACGGGCGAGAACCGTTACGGCAAGCTGACAGCTCAGCTGAGAGTGCCGGAGGCTCCACAGATCACGGTAGTTCCGGGACAGAAGATGCTGCGGGTACAGGTAAGCGGTGCAGAGGAGAGTGAAAATTGCCCGGCAGCAGAAAGCTTTGTCGTATCACTTTATCAGGATGGAAAACTGATCGGCGTGCAGCCGGTGGAAGCTTCCGGTGCAAGAAGCACAGCAGCGGCAGTATTTACCGATCTGGAGGACGATACCGTTTATACTGCAAAAGCATACGCTGTCAGCGCTGTGGGACGCAGCGACGCGGTATCGGTTGAAGGCAGAACACAGGTGAAGAAGGATCATGAAACCGAGACGCCGGCTACGGATGAACCGGGAACCGAGCAGCCCGGTACTGAGACTCCGGATACAGAAACACCGGCCACCGAGACGCCAGCGACAGATGAACCGGCGACAGATGAACCTGAAGAGACGGAGACCGAGACAAAGGCTGAGACGGAGACAGAAAAGAAAAATCCGGACAGCAGAAATGACAAGACAGATCAGAACAGCCGGAATAATCAGAAAAATACCGGTGCGCCAAAGACTGGTGACGATACTGGCATGATGCTGTGGGTATGGATCCTGCTGAGCGCAGGCGGTGCAGCGGCAGCCCTGATCATTTATCGGAAACGGGAGACTATCTGATAAAAATAATCATTAGCAGATCTTCCCATCGGGAAGATCTGTGCTATAATAGTTAAAAATAACTAATCTATATTCGATATAACGGAATACAATCAGCTGTACAGTAATAAAGTTCGGAGACATAATAACTTCATTGTTTCAGAGATGTCGTACGGCAAACATCGGTCAGAGCGGTCAGAGAGCAGACAGCTGAGTGGTTTGTGAAACAGTATTCGATTTGTAAAATAATGGATTGGCATGACGTAAAGTATAAGTAAATAGTGCGGAAAATCAGCCTGGGCGGTGAGAAAACAAACCGTGCAGGCTGAAGGTAATAGGAAGATGAAAAAATCTATCAACAGTGCAAAAAGATGTTGAAATCGTCGAAAGTTGTGGATATAATATGAAACTAAAACAGGGAGGTTGTCATATGAAAAAACATAAATTCTGGTCATGGGTTCTGGTCATAGCCCTTATTATGACAATTTACACCGGTCACAAACATAAGTAAAAACAAGACACAAACAAAAACAAATACAAACAGGAGGCAGAGATTATGTTAGATTGTTTCAAGAAGATTAATGGAAAACACACAGGACTGTTTGCAGCAGGCGTTCTGTTCGGAACCGCAGGAATTAAGCTTCTTTCCAGCAAAGATGCAAAAAAGCTCTACACACAGTGTACGGCAGCTGTTCTGCGTGCCAAAGAGTGTGTGATGAATACAGCGGCTACGATCCAGGAGAATGCGCAGGACATTTACGAGGGCGCGAAGCAGATCAACGAGGAGAGATCTGAAGCAGAGGATCTGGAATACTTTGATGATGAAGCTCCGGAAGAAGAAGCTGAAGCAGAAGAAGTAAAGACAGAAGAGTAGGCATGAGACACCTGCAGCGGTGAGCTGCAGGTGTTTTCATAATGAAAGAGGGCATAAATATATGAAATTCGTAGTCAAACATGAAATTCGGGGCAGAATTCGAATCCATATCCGACAGAACAGGATGTCCTTCACACAGGCAGATACGCTCCAGTATTATCTGGAAGGATTTAATATGATCACAGCTGTGAGCATTCAGATGCGGACAGCGGACGCGGTGATCTTTTACAATGGATCAAGAGACAGGGTAATTTCCATCCTGAGGCAGTTTTCCTACGACAGAGTCGAGGTACCGGAAAACTATATCAAAAGTTCCGGCAGAGAGTTAAATCAGCATTATTGGGATCAGCTGGTGAACCGGTCAGTGCTTCATTTCGGATGCAAGCTGCTGCTGCCCTATCCGGTGCGGGCGGGGATCGCGGCAGTCAAGTCTGTGAAGTACATCAAAGAGGGTGTGAAGACGCTGGCTCACGGCAAGATCGAGGTGCCGGTTCTGGATGCGACAGCGATTGCGGTATCGCTGATCAGAGGCGACATTTCGACAGCAGGATCTGTGATGTATCTGCTGGGTGTGGGCGAGACACTGGAAGAGTGGACCCACAAGAAATCCGTCGGCGATCTGGCGCGCAGCATGTCCCTGAACATTGATAAAGTATGGATGATGAGAGAGGGCCAGGAAGTGCTGGTTCCCGCTAACCAGATTGAGTCCGGAGATGAGATCCGCATCCATATAGGAAATGTGATTCCGTTTGACGGTACTGTGACAGAGGGAGAAGCCATGGTCAATCAGGCATCCCTGACAGGGGAGTCCGTTCCGGTACGTAAATGCGAGGGCGGTTTCGTGTATGCAGGCACAGTAGTCGAAGAAGGCGAAATCACCATAAAGGTAAAAGAAGTCAACGGTTCCAGCAAATATGAAAAGATCATGACCATGATCGAGGAGTCTGAGAAGCTGAAGTCTTCTCTGGAGGGCAAGGCAGAGCATCTGGCAGACCGTCTCGTACCTTACACGTTTGCAGGAACAGGACTGGTATGGCTGCTGACGAGAAATACTACGAAAGCACTGGCGGTGCTGATGGTTGATTTCTCCTGCGCACTGAAGCTGGCAATGCCGCTGTCTGTGCTGTCTGCGATCAGAGAGGCCAGCACCCACAGCATCACAGTAAAGGGCGGCAAATTCCTGGAGGCTATGGCGGAGGCCGATACGATTGTATTCGATAAGACAGGTACGCTGACCAAGGCACAGCCCACAGTGGCAAAGGTGATCCCGTTCAATGAGCAGAGCGAGGATGAGCTGCTGAGAATTGCAGCCTGCCTGGAAGAGCACTTTCCACACTCCATGGCAAAGGCTGTGGTACGCAAGGCGGTGGAGCGTAATCTTGTGCATGAAGAACTCCATTCCAAAGTGGAATATATCGTAGCTCACGGCATTTCTTCTATGCTGGAGGGGAAAAAGATCATCATCGGAAGCAACCACTTTGTATTCGAAGATGAAGGAGCTGTGATCCCGGAGAGTAAGCAGGAGCTCTATGAGCATCTGCCGGATCAGTATTCTCATCTGTATATGGCGATTGAAGGCGTGCTGGTAGCTGTGATCTGCATTGAAGATCCGTTAAGACCGGAGGCTGCCGAGGTCGTATCCAGACTGAAAGGGCTGGGGATCTCAAAAGTAGTCATGATGACAGGCGACAGTGACAGGATCGCGAAGAATATCGCGAAAAAAGTAGGCGTGGACGTATACTATTCAGAGGTTCTTCCGGAAGATAAGGCCAAGTTCGTAGAAAAAGAAAAGGCAGAGGGAAGAAAAGTCGTCATGGTAGGTGACGGTATCAACGATTCACCGGCATTGTCTGCATCTGATGTAGGTATTGCAATCAGTGACGGTGCGGAAATTGCAAGGGAGATTGCAGATGTCACGATTGCGGCAGAAGATCTGAGAGAAATCGTGACACTGAAAGAGCTGAGTAATGCGCTGATGAAGCGGATCCACAGAAATTACAGAACGATCGTAGGTTTCAATACCGGGCTGATCGTCCTGGGCGTGGCAGGCATCCTTCAGCCCACCACCTCCGCACTGCTGCACAATACTTCCACAATCCTGATCAGTGTGAAGAGCATGAAGAACCTGCTGAGCGACAAAGAAGAGCAGGCGTCATAAGATTAAGTTCAAGAATGCCTCGTCATTCTTGCTTTGAGGTGCGCGTCATCTCACAGATGGTATAAAATACGAATATGTTTTAGAGAAAGAGCACTGTAAAATGGCTGGTTAAAAGCAATCAGTTATGGAACAGGGCTCTTTTTTCGATGTATTAATTGATTTTGTAAAAGATGATAGAAAGTGGGCAGTTGTTCTGGTAAAATAGAGCATATAAGATACGACAAAATGAACAATGCGATTGATAAAAGATATAGTAAAGGAGGGAATCGAAATGGAAAATATTTTTCACAGAGTAAGTATCAGAAAATATCAGGATAAATCAGTTGAAAAAGAGAAAATCATACAGATTTTGCGGGCAGGCATGCAGGCTCCCAGTGCGTGTAATCAGCAGCCATGGGAGTTTTACGTGGTGACTGATCGGGAGAAAATTCAGAAGCTTGCCAAAGCGACTCCGTATTCCGGCTGTGCAGCGGGCGCACCGGTGGTGATTGTTCCGGTATATCGGACAAAGGGGCTGGTTGTGCAGGAGATGGCACAGATAGATATGTCCATTGCACAGGAAAATATCTGGCTGGAGACTGATGCGCAGGGATTAGGCGGTGTCTGGATCGGGATTGCGCCGATGCAGGATCGGATGGATTATGTACGCGAAGTCTTGGATATTCCGGAAGATCTGGAAGTATTTTCGTTATTTGCGATGGGATATCCGGCGGAGAGCAGAAAACAGCAGGATCGGTTCGATGAGACGAGGATTCATTTTGTAGAGAAGTAGTTTTGCCTGGGGGTGGAGAAATACTGCTTTGAGAAAATATGCAGAGTGAATATCTAAAACTGAAAAGAGGGCAGGATCCTGTCATGATTGAGAAAGTATCTCTGGATATTATTGGATACAAATAAAAGGTTGAGTTTATTGCTAAAATGAAGCAGATCGGTTAGCGATTGGACGGGAGGTAAAGAGAAATGCCCCTGTTAAGAGCAAGGATACACATATATTTGTGTGATTCGACTGTAACAGGGGCATTTTTGTAGAGAATTGTGCTGCTTGAAGAGAAGAAGCAATCTTTTGTTTTAGATAATTATAAGATAAACATTCTTGCGGCAGCTACTTCGCGGACACTGTGTCCGGTAAATTCTACGGTATAGGGACCGGTCTGTTTTACACCGGGATAGTAGCTGGCCCGGTGCGCTTTGTAATGATCTTTGAAGCAGATCTCCATGGTGAGTGTCTCAGGCAGTACGATATGGCAGTTGGCGCGGTTTTCTACGCCTTCTTTTGCGGCCCGGCGGATTTTCTCGCAGGCTTCTTCCGGTGTGATGCTGATTGTGGCTTCTCCCAGACCTTCTTTGACAGCAACAGTGCGGATCTGCGGATCCCAGTGATGGACGTGGCCGCAGAGTTCACGGTCGCCGCTTAAAAATACAGACGGGATCCCAAGCTCTGCCGCATAAAATGCATGCATCAGAAACTCACTGCAGAGTTCTCCGTTAAATTTGACATAATTGTTGCCGCGGTTCATGGTGTGGCTCAGAGGGTTGCCGTCAAATCCGGCAGGGCTGTGGTAGCCGACAAACAGAACGGCGTCAAAGCTCTCGTCAATACCTCCGATCATGGAGTCCGGGCTGTTGGTCCAGTCGCGGATGAAGCGGCACTGTTTCGGAAAACCGGTGATATCCATGTTGCGTCCGCTGTCATGCGCATCTTTGATATAGACCTCATCGGCTCCGGCATCGATCGCGCCCAGAGCTGCTGCCATGGCCTCGCGTTTCATCTGTTCAGCCACGGCACCGTGTTCCAGATCACCGAGATTGGTGGATTTCCAGGATGTGGATCCGGTCAGTCCTTCAACGTCTACGCTGATATAAACTTTCATGTATGATTCCTCCTTAAATTTATGATAAATACTCAAAAATACCTTGGTATGCATTCACGTCTCTGTAAGTTACACTCAAACGCAAAGCGGAATAAAATTATCCGCCCTGTCACAAACAGGCAATCCCTGTTTTAAGTGCGAAGCACACTTTTGTTTTGTTCATTGAAAATGAGGTGCATGCCAATCATCTTCGCAGCAGTTTCCTTGTGAGGGTGTACTGCATGGCAACTCCGATTTTCAGGCAATTATCGTCCAGCAGAAATCCAGCCGTATGGACGGGAGCGCCTTCCGGAATTTCCGGTGCAGTGCAGCCAAGGTGATAGAAAACGCCGCCTTTTTTTGCTGCTTCCTGGAAGAAAGAGAAGTCTTCTACGCCAAGGCTTGGAAATTCTTTCCAGTTAATGTGTTCTTTTCCGAGCACTTCTCCTGCACATTCGGCTGCCGCGTCCACGAGATCATTATCATTGATCAGTGCGTCATAGCCGGAATGGAAAAGCACGTCAGCGGTTCCGCCGTAAGCTGCAGCGATGGATGATGCCTGGGTGCGGATGTATTCCTTTGCTTGGGCACGGGTGGCCGGATCCAGGGTCCGCAGAGTACCGTGGATCATGACATGGTCGCAGATAATGTTGCAGGCAGTGCCTCCCTGGATCTCACCGAAAGAAAGCACTGCGCTGTTGAGCGGAGAGATCGTGCGGCTGACGAATGTCTGAAGAGAACTGATCAGAGTAGCGGCCATGACGATCGTATCTACGCCGCCTTCAGGATAAGCACCGTGGCTGGATCTGCCGTGCAGGTTGATCAGCACTTCATCGCTGGCAGCATTGAGCTTGCCATATTTCATCTCGAGCTCTCCGGTATGGAACTGAGGCATGACATGGAGACCGGTCACATAATCTACCGTAGGATCGTTCATGCAGCCCTGCTCGACCATTCGCTGTGCTCCGCCGACAGTCTCTTCCGCAGGCTGGAAGAAAAATTTCACGGTGCCGGACCATTCTTTGCGGTGCAGCTGCAGCATTCGGGCAGTGCCGAGCGCAACGGTGGTGTGGGCGTCATGCCCGCAGGCATGCATCATGCCGGGATTAAGGGAGCGGCAGGCGTGAGAAGCATCTTCCTCAATAGGAAGAGCGTCAATGTCTGCCCTGAGTCCGACGGTGCTGCCGACCGGATCATTTCCCTCGCCGGTGAGCTCTGCCAGAATACCAGTGTCGGCAATCATCCGGTAGGGGATTCCCCAGGCATCCAGGCAGCCTGTGATGATGCGGTCAGTTTCAAATTCCTGTGTGCCTTTTTCTGGATGCTGGTGGAGGGTGTGACGAATGGTCACAAGATCCGGAAACAGTGTCTCAATGTCGCGGCACACCTCTGTGGCCGCAAAATCTTTTGAAAAATATGTCTCAGAGAAATTCATAATAAAATTACATCCTTTCTTTGCATTTCTGCGAACTGGAAATCTCAGCCTGCGAAAGACTTTTTAACTGAAGCAAGTAAGTCCCCTGCTTCAATTGTGAAAAGCAATAAGCAGTGGGTGGGGACTTGCTTGTATCAGGAGGAGTGCAAGCTCCT
>CAKRNX010000019.1 GCA_934371475.1 uncultured Lachnospiraceae bacterium | reverse complement strand
ATTCTTTAACCGAACCAAGTAAGTCCCCTGCTTCAATTGCGAAAAGCAATAAGCAGTGGGTGGGGACTTGCTTGTATTAGGAGGAGTGCAAGCTCTTCCTGATAAACTGCGGAGCAGTTATTCGGTTATGAGCAAGGAGCAAAACGGATTGCGAATATCCGCTTGACTATATCGTAATTTCCTATAACATAACATACAAGCGCAAAACAGCGGAAATTTCTTCTCAGAAAATCCCGTCTGCTCTGCGCTTGTATCAAAACATCCTAATTCCAAATTACACGGATTGTTACGTGCTTCGCACTCCCACAATCTTTTCCCCCTATATTCGCATATCGTGAAGCCTATGCTCCACTTTTATACTCATATGTGGGTATGTCCCAAGGTATTTCCCCACCATAGTGCAAGCACAGATGGAGCAGACCTTTTGACACTGTAATCTATATATATAATTTCCCTTCATGATGCACTTCTCTGGCTACAAAGTACACTCTCTCGCTCTCCTCTGTAGGCGGATCAAATGTAAACGCATCGTAAACTGCCTCCAGATGCAACCCTGCCTCCCGGATCAGCTCCTTAACCTTCTCCAGCTCAAACGCCCTCTGGTAATGCGTCTCTTCATATTTCCGGTAGAGGCCGCTCTCTTCCTCAATAAACAGCGTCAGGTCATACTCATTGACCATCTCTTCTTCATAATAGCTGTTTTCCCAGATAAAACTGCATTCGCCGCGGTTCTCCGCAATCGTGCAGTCTCCCAGCTCGTCCCGGTATTTATGAACGGTATTCAGGTCAAACAGAAATACCCCGCCCGGATCCAGATAGTTGGCCGCCAGCTTAAATACGTCCAGCAGATCTTCCTCGCTGGTCATATAGTTCATGGAATCACACACGCTGACAATCGCACGCACGGTACCGTAGAGTTCAAATTCCCGCATATCCTGCAGAAGATACAGGATATTCTGTCCGGACTCTTCACGCTTTTCCATGGCAATCTCCAGCATATCCATAGAATTGTCCACGCCGATCATATCGTATCCTGCCGCCGCAAGCAATTCTGTCATGGAACCTGTCCCGCAGCCTAACTCCAGCACCAGACCGTCCTCGACCCGGTACCGGTGCAGCAGCTCAATCAGATACCGGCTCCATTCTTCATAAGGTACATTGTCCATGAATGTATCGTACACTCTGGCAAAATTTTCATACATCGCCATCTTACCACACCTGCCCTAACATTCCATAAAAAATCACACAGATAATAAAAGAGGCCATCAGCAGTCCCAGGAAAATAGCAGGGATCGCTTTTTTGTTTTTGACCCCCAGCAGTGCGGCGATCAGAGATCCTGTCCATGCACCTGTGCCGGGCAGCGGGATTCCCACAAAAGCCACCAGCCCCCAGAATTCATATTTCTGTATCTTCTCACTCCGCCCCATAGCACTTGTCTCCAGTTTTTCCACCAGACCGCGGAATGTCTTCGTTTTTTTCATCCATGCAAAAATTTTGGTGATCAGGAGCAGAATAAACGGAACCGGAATCAGGTTCGCAATGATGCAGATGGGCAGCGCCCTCCACATGTTAACCTTCAGCAGCGAAGCCACAATCAGGCCGCCTCTCAGCTCAAGGATCGGTATCATCGAAACAAGGAAAATCACCAGCTCCGCGCTGATTACATCCCCCAGATTGCTGGCAAACCACTGTGCCAATGTATTTGTCATAATTTCATGCCACTCAGAGTTTTGCTCTTATCTTCAATCCTCTAATCACATTGCTGAGACATCCCAGAACTGTTCTCTGAATGGACTCTCCTTTCTTTCCAGTCTATTTTATCAGTAACGCAGGCAGATATTTACATTCCACTTTACTGCATACTCCATTCACTTAAATGAAGATCTCTTACATCCATCTTCTCTGCATGCAGTAATTACTGTGTGCTTTTCCCACTCTCTGCAAACCACCTTTCGATAGCCCAAGCTTCTACCCCTGCTTCCGCTCTGCCAGATAGTTCTTCAGAAACTCCAGCAGCCGGTCCATCTGCTCATCCGTACCGATCGTAATGCGCAGATACTGATCAATCCTCGGTTTATTAAAATATCTCACATAAATATTTTCTTTTTTCAGCGCCTCAAACAGTTCCTTTGCCGGGCAGTCTTTATGCGATGCGAACAGGAAATTTGCCTGTGAGTCTGCAAATACAAAGCCAAGCTCCCGCAGCTCGCCCTTTACCCGCTCTCTTGTATTGATAATCTTCTGCCTGGTTTCCTGGAAATATGCCTCGTCCAGCACAGACGCTGTACCCGCTGCCAGTGTCGCGGCATCCATGGTGTAAGAATTAAATGAATATTTCACATCATTCAGATATTTGATCAGTTTCGGACTGCCGCAGGCATAACCGATCCGCATTCCTGCCAGAGATCTGGACTTGGAAAATGTCTGTACTACCAGAAGATTTTCATACTTTTCAATCATAGGGATCGTTGAGACGCCTCCAAAGTCAATATATGCCTCATCTACTACCACAACAACATCAGGATTCGCCGCAATGATAGCTTCTACCTGCTCTAACGGCATCAGCACACCGGTAGGCGCATTGGGATTAGGGAAAATAATTCCTCCATTTTCTTTGCGGTAGTCTTCCGGCTCAATCTCAAACCGGTCGTTTAACGGCTGACACTCATAGGGGATGCGAAACACATCAGCCCAAACATCATAAAAAGAATATGTAATATCTGGAAACAGAATCGGTTTCCCGCTGTTAAAAAAGGTAAGAAAACTCATCGCCAGCACATCGTCTGATCCCACTCCCACAAACACCTGATCTTTCCCAAGTCCCATTCTCCGGGCAATCGCTGAAACCAGCACCTCTGCTGCCGGATCCGGGTATTTGCGCAGCGCATCGGCGTTCACGTTCTTTAATGCCTCCATCACGCCTTTTGCCGGCGGATAAGGATTTTCATTTGTATTCAGTTTAATGACATCCGTCTCTTTGGGCTGCTCTCCCGGTACATAGGGAACTACCCGGCGGATATTTGTTTCCCAGCTGCTCATATTTTATTCTCCATTTTATTCCGTTTTATTTTGTAAAATTACATTCAAGAATGCCCTGGCATTATTTCTTCATAAGTCCGTACTCTGCTGCCAGCTTTTCAAATGCCGGCATGGCGTTCTGGATCGTCTCATATGCTACACAATAAGCGATACGTACATATCCCGGGCAGGCAAAGGAGCTTCCCGGCACCATCAGGATATGGTACTGTTTCGCCTTCTCACAGAAAGCCGCCTCATCCTCTTCCGGAGATTTCATAAACAGATAGAAGGCTCCTTCGGGACGGATACAGGAAAATCCGCAGCGCTCCAGTCCGTCGCAGAGCGCCTTGCGATTCCGGTCGTAATACTCCAGATCTACCTGCGCGTCCAGACATCTGGCCACAGCCCGCTGCATCAGGGACGGTGCATTGACAAATCCCAGAATTCTGGTCGCCACATTCGCGGCAGCCTGAATATCCTCCGCATCATCCAGCTCATCCGGCAACACCAGATAGCCGATCCGCTCTCCCGGCAGAGACAGAGATTTGCTGTAAGAATATCCCACTACCGTATTGTGATAATATTTTGTCAGATACGGCACCTGCACACCATCATATGCCAGCTCTCTGTACGGCTCATCAGAAATCAGGTAAATGCTGATGCCGTACTCTTTCTCTTTCTCACAGAGAATCCCGGCCAGACGGCGGATCGTATCCTCAGAATAGATCACTCCGGTAGGATTATTCGGGGAATTGACAATGACAGCCTTCGTCTTCGGTGTAATCATCTCCCTGAACTGTTCCAGATTGGGCTGGAATGTAGCGGTATCTGCCGGAACCACTTTCAACACGCCGTCATAATTGGCCGTATAGGAACGGTACTCTCCGAAAAACGGAGCAAACACCAGCACTTCATCACCGGGATTCAGCAGCGTCTTGAAGATCACATTCAGACCTCCTGCCGCACCAACTGTCATCAGAATATTCTGAACGCCGAACGCGGTTCCAAATCTCTGGTTCAAAGAATTAGCAATCGCTTCTCTCACATCCTCATATCCGGAGTTGTTCATATAGCCGTGTACCAGCAGCGGATCTTCTGTCTTCAGGATCTCGCAGACTGCGTCATTGACTGCCGCAGGCGCAGGCACATTGGGATTGCCAAGACTGAAATCATAGACATTCTCTGCGCCGTATACAGCTGCCATCTTTTTTCCTTCTTCAAACATCGCCCGGATCACCGAACTGTTCTTTACGAAACCTTTCATCTTTTCTGCTATCACTGACTTTTCCTCCTTTAACCGGTACGTTTCAGAATGTTCTCCTCATTCTTACCGCCCGGACTTTTGCTTACTACTCATTCAAGAATGCCTCTGCATCTATACACCACACACGAAATCTTCCTGAAAAATCATTTCTTTAAGCCGGAACCTGCAGCTTACAAAAACGATTTACTCACTCTGACAAGCAAAAAATATCTATATTACTTTCAAACTCAGACACTTGCCTGATCTTTTAATGTCATAACTCCCTTTTCCACCATAAACACCGGCTTGTAGGACAGTTTTGCCTGGCGCAGCCCCTCATCCCCGGTATCTTCTTCCCGGTTGACATAGGTAAATCCCTCCATCTCATGCAGCACAAACTGCTGATTGATCATGGTGTAGGCTCCCTCCACATCGGCCAGAGCCTTCTCAATATGCACAACAAACGTATCGCTGGAAAGACGCTCCCCGAGTGTAAATGCTACTACTTCACCGTTTACCCGCAGACACCCGCCTGTCAGGTGCAGTTCTTTCATCAGACGCAGGGCGTTCATCGTCACACAGACTTCCAGTCTCTTTTCCTCATCCCCATCCTCACAGCCGTTGAGATTTCTCCATTTCATTGCCATCTTGAAACATTCTTCCACATTCTGCTCCGTAATCGGTTCATACTGCCAGTCCGGATACAGCCGCTGAAATTTATTGATATGGTTTTTCTTTCCATGATACTTTTTTCCGGAAAGAGTGGCAAGCTTTTCTCTCTCATACACATAATCTGCCGAATCCCTGTCATACTCAATCTGGAATATGCCCGGAAAAATCTCCTCAAGCAGCCCAAATTCTCTGGGAGTCACAACTCCCATGCGAAATGGCATCTTCTGCTCTCTGGCATAGTCCATCATCTTCTCTACAGCGGAGCGGATGTGCGCCGGATCCGGTGCTCCGATCGGGAAATGAAAATATCCGTTTGTCAACAGCACCATCATACCGTCCGACATTGCAAAGTCTGTAGGGTACACACGGTTCCAGAGGTAGAGATTGGTAAATGTATCCTCGCAGCTACGGGAATCCATCTCCCGGTACAGTGCCTGGATCATCTCCCGGTCCTCCAGCACCGGTTTTCTGAAATCAAATGTCATAAAATTGCTCCTTATGATTGTCTGTACAGATGTGCATACACTCCGTCGCGCCTCATCAGCTCTTCATGTGTCCCCTGCTCTTCTATTCCATGCTCCGTCAGCACCAGGATCTTTCCGGCATTGCGGATCGTAGACAGGCGGTGGGCAATTACAAATGTGGTTCTGCCTTTCGCCAGTGTTTCCATAGACTGCTGCACAATCTTTTCACTCTCGTTATCCAGCGCGGAAGTCGCCTCATCAAAAATCAGTATCGCCGGATTTTTCAAAAATACTCTTGCAATGGAGATTCTCTGTTTCTGGCCGCCGGACAGCTTCACGCCTCTCTGTCCGATATCCGTCTGGTAGCCCTTTGGCAGCTGCATGACAAACTCATGGGCATTGGCCATCTTGGCCGCCTGTATGACTTCCTCATCACTCGCATCCGGTCTTCCGTACCGGATATTTTCCATGACATTCTCCATAAACAGATAAACATCCTGCTGCACAATGCCGATCTGGCTGCGCAGACTCTTTAACGTCACCTGACGAATATCTTTTCCGTCAATGGTGATCCTGCCGCTCTCCACATCATAAAATCTGGGAAGCAGACTGCACAGCGTGGTCTTTCCTCCTCCGGAGCTTCCCACAATGGCCACATATTCCCCGGCTCCTACCTCTAGACTGATATGACTGAGTACCTGATCCAGCCCTTCTTCATAACGGAAAGATACATTTTCAAAATTTACTTCGCCTTTTACATCGGCCAGCTCCACAGCATCCGGCTCATCCGTGATATCCGGCTCCACACTCATAATCTCCAGAAAACGCAGATATCCGCTCCATCCGTTTTGGAACTGTTCGGTAAAGTTCATCAGCTTTTTGATCGGCTCGGTAAAATTGCTGATATAAAGCAGATACGTCACCAGGTCTGCGACATTCAGGCTCTGACTCATGATATAGTAAGCCCCCGCAACCAGTACCACTACCGTCACCATAGTCGTCATAGCTCCCATCACTGACTGGAAGCACGCCATATACCAGTAACTGCGCCTGCGGCTGTTCACAAACTGCTCATTTCCCCTGGCAAATTTCTCCATTTCCATCTGTTCATTGCCAAAAGACTTAACAGCCCTGATCCCGCTTAAACTGTCCTCAATCTGCGTATTCACATCCGCAATCCTGGCCTTGTTCGCCTTGTAAGCCGCCTGCAGCCTGCCGTTAAAACAGAAAGTATAGATCAACATTACCGGAATAAATGCGAATGTAATCAGTGTCAGAGGCACATGGATCCGGATCAGAATGATAAACGAACCCACCAGCTTGATGGCGGAAATCATGACATCCTCGGGACCGTGATGCAGCAGCTCGCTGATATCAAACAGATCCGTGGTAATACGCGAAAGAAGCTGACCCACCTTCTGATTGTCAAAGAAATGGAAAGACAGCTTCTGGTAATGGGAAAACACATCATTTCGCATATCGCGCTCGATCTTTGTTCCCATCATATGTCCGTAATAAGTAATAAAATAATTGCATAAACACTCAATCAATGCCAGGATGACCAGAAATGCACCCACTCTCAAAATCATCTGGAAGCTCTCTGTTCCCTGTCCTGCCACATGACCGGTGATATAACGCACAATAAGCGGGATAGCCAGCGATATGCCGGCTCCCGCAATAGCAAACAGTGTATCCGCCAGGAATAATCCCCTGTACGGTTTATAATATGATACTAATTTTTTCCATTTGTGTTCCATAAGTTCAGTTCCTGTCTTTACTCTACAATCAGGTTCTGCTTTTTCATCACTGCGATCACATCATCTACGTATTTGGCGCACAGCTCATCGCTCTCCGCCTCCACCATCACGCGGATCAGCGGTTCTGTACCGCTCTCGCGCACCAGAATCCGTCCGTCATCGCCAAGCTCCTGTGCGGCCTTGTCAATTGCTTCCACAACCGCCTGATTCTCTCGCGCCGCTTTTTTGTCTGCCACACGGACATTCTTGAGCAGCTGCGGATAGATCTTGACTTCGCCTGCCAGTTCGCCGAGAGACTTCTTGCTGCCGATCATGGCCTCCATCACCATCAGAGAGGTCAGAATACCGTCTCCTGTCGTGGCATGTTTGCTGAAAATAATGTGACCGGACTGTTCACCGCCCAGGCAGTGACCGTTGGCCAGCATATTTTCATAGACATATTTGTCACCGACCGCTGTTTTTTCATAATGAATTCCCAGCTTGTCAAGCGCTTTGTACAGCCCGAGATTAGACATCACCGTCGTCACGATGGTATCATTGGCCAGCTTGCCTTCATCCTTCATACGCTTTCCGCAGATGTAGAGGATCAGGTCGCCGTTAACTACCTCACCGTTCTCATCCACCGCGATACAGCGGTCCGCGTCACCGTCATAGGCAAATCCCACATCCAGGCCGCGCTCTTTCACAAAGCGCTGCAGCTCTTCGATATGCGTGGAACCGCAATCGCGGTTGATATTGGTGCCGTCCGGCTCATTGTTAATCACATAGGTCTTGGCACCCAGCGCATCAAATACGCTCTTGGCAATAGAAGAGGCGCTTCCGTTGGAGCAGTCCAGACCGATACGGTAGTTCTTAAAAGAACGGGTTGCCAGAGAAATCAGATATCCGATATAGCGGTTCCGGCCTGATACATAGTCAGTGGTACGGCCGATGTGATCTCTGCGTGCCAGCGGCAATTCCTCCACATCCCCGTCTATATAAGCCTCAATCTGAGCCTCGATGGAAGCGTCAATCTTCTGTCCTGTTCCGCTGATGATCTTGATGCCGTTATCGTAGTAAGGATTATGGCTGGCGGAAATCATAATGCCGCAGTCAAACTCATCCAGACGCACCACATAGGCCACACTGGGAGTCGTTGTCACATGAAGCAGATAAGCGTCTGCGCCTGAAGCGGTCAGTCCTGCTGCCAGCGCATACTCAAACATATAGCTGGAGCGTCTGGTATCTTTTCCGATGACGATCCTAGCCTTATGGTCCTGTCCATAATACCAGCCCAGGAAGCGTCCCACTTTAAATGCATGTTCTACTGTCAGCTGTATATTTGCCTCGCCGCGAAATCCGTCTGTTCCAAAATATTTTCCCATTTTGCACTCCTTTTCACTCTGTCATATTGCCTGATCGGTGTCCTTCTTATGCATTCTCATTCATCTTTGCCAGCTTTGCAGCCTGGTCTGCCGCGATGCAGGCGTCGATGATCTCCTGCAGATCTCCGTTCATAATCTTTTCCAGCTTATACAGTGTCAGATTGATCCGGTGATCTGTCACACGTCCCTGTGGGAAGTTATAAGTACGGATTTTCTCCGAGCGGTCTCCCGTTCCGACCTGACTTCTTCTGGCTTCAGCCTCCGCGTCATGCGCCTTCTGCATCTCCATATCATACAGTTTTGCGCGCAGCACTTTCAGCGCCTTATCCTTGTTCTTCAGCTGAGACTTCTCATCCTGACAGGAAATCACAATACCGGTCGGGATATGGGTCAGACGAACAGCCGAGTCCGTGGTGTTGACGCACTGTCCGCCGTTTCCGGAAGCACGGAATACATCAAACTTACAGTCATTCATATCAATCGTCACGTCCACATCCTCTGCCTCCGGCATGATGGCAACCGTGATCGTAGATGTATGAATCCTGCCGCCGGACTCTGTCTCCGGCACTCTCTGCACCCTGTGTACGCCGGACTCATATTTCAGTTTGGAGTAGGCGCCCTGACCGGTAATCATGAAACTGACATACTTCATGCCGCCGATCCCGATCTCCTCCACGTCCATAGTTTCGACTCTCCAGCGCTGACTCTCCGCATAATGTACATACATACGGTAAACTTCTGCGGCAAACAGCGCAGCCTCATCTCCGCCTGCACCTGCACGAATCTCCACGATTACGTTTTTGTCATCATTGGGATCCTTGGGCAGCAACAGCACTTTCAGTTCCTGCTCCAGCTCCTCGCTGCGCTTCTTCGCATCGTTCAGCTCTTCCTTGAGCATCTCGCGCATCTCTTCATCGGACTCTCCATCCAGCATGGAGAGACTGTCCTCGATCGTCTCCTTACATTTCTTATATTCTCTGTAGGCATCTGCAATCGGCTGCAGATCGCTCTGCTCTTTCATCAGGCGCTGGAACCGCGGCGGATCATTGATCACAGACGGTTCATTTAGCATGTTCAGAATCTCTTCCAGATGAATGAGCATATCCTCTAATTTATCAAACATATTATTTCTCCTTTATCAGCTGCGTTTTCCCAATACTACGCGGTCGAGTCCTGCCAGATCCCTGACCACCCGGACTCCGGTAAAATGATGTGCTCTCATGATGGCAGTCACCTGCTCCCCCTGATCATGCCCGATCTCAAACAGAAGCCATCCTCCACGCTTCAGGTACAAATCGCACTCCTGCACGATCCTGCGGTAAAAATAAAGGCCGTCCTTCTTTCCGTCCAGAGCCAGCATCGGATCATGCAGACGTACTTCTGCCATCAGCTGCCCGATCACTCCCGTAGGAATATAGGGCGGATTCGACACAATCACATCAAACATACCATGAATCCGCTCGAACAGATCGCTCTCAATCAGGTCAGCCTTTACGTCCAGTCTCCTGGCATTCTCTTCTGCCACTGCAAGCGCTTCGGGAGAAACATCTGTCCCCGTCCCTGCCAGTCCGGGGCAGAGCCGCAGCAGGCTGATCAGAATACACCCGGATCCTGTACACAGATCCAGCACATGCATACCGGGCTTTACCACTTTCAATGTCTCCTCCACCAGGATCTCCGTATCCTGTCTGGGGATCAGCACTTTATCGCTGACCCGGAATGGCATTCCCATGAACTCCTGTTCACCGGTAATATGCTGCAGCGGCACATGTCCGGCGCGCTCCGCCAGCACCGACTGATACCGCACATAGTCTGCCTCCGGCATGGGTTCCCGCATCCGCATCAGATACTGGGTCCGGTTCATCCCACAAACGTGCTCCATCAGATACCAGGCATCCACAGAAGCCTCCTGGATCTCATGCTCTGCCAGATATGCGTTTCCCTCTTCCAATGCTTCCCTGTAAGTCATTTTTCCTCACCGGCATCCTGTCCGTCAAGCTCATAGTGAGCTCCAAAATTTTCATTTAAGTATTTTTTCCAGTCAAATACTGCCTCTACAGATGCGATCCCCACCTCAATCATGGAGTCGTCCGGCTCCCTTGTGGTCAGCTTCTGCAGGCACATACCCGGCTTGCTTAGAATATTGACCAGCTTGTTGTCGTATCTTCCGGCCAGTCTGATAAACTCAAAAGACACGCCTGCAATCACAGGTACCAGCAACAGACGGATCACAATCCGCCATACCGGAGAATTGACCCGGATAAACAGGAAAAAGATCACGCTGACAATCATGACAATCAGAAGGAAACTGGTGCCGCAGCGCTTGTGCTCTCTGGAGCTTTTACGCACATTCTCCACATTGAGCTCCAGACCATGCTCAATGCAGTTGATGCATTTGTGCTCCGCGCCGTGATACATAAATGTCCTCTGGATCTCTTTCATACGGGAGATCAGCAGGATATAGCCCAGGAAAATCAGCATGCGCAGTGCAGCCTCAGCCAGTGAAATCAACGTCTCTGAGGAAGTAACATAATGCAACGCCCTGGAAAGGAAGTACGGCAGCATCATAAACAGCGCTACGGAAACGATAATGGAAAATGCCACAGTAAATCCCATCAGCACGCTGTTGTCTTCTTTTTTCTCCTCCTGAGGGGTCTCCTTGGATCCGCGTTTTTCCACGCGGGCTCTCTCGCTGTCGGCACTCTCCTGCATTTTCTTAAGAACTTCCTGGCTCTCTTGGAGCTTTCCGGCCCTCTTTAACTTTTCAGCCTTCTTCTCCGCCTTTTTCTGTTCTCCGGCCAGGCGCTCCTCCAGCTCCTCAGGCGTCTCTTCTGCAAAGAAATCAGCGGAAAACATCAGCGTTTTCATTCCCAGCACAAGAGAATCTACAAAACTGAACACGCCCCTGACAATCGGAAGCGCCAGTATTTTCTTATTTTTGATCAGACTATGATACTCATCTGTTTTTACTACGATTTCTTTATCAACGGTCCGGACAGCCACCGCATATTTCTCGCCGTTGCGCATCATCACGCCTTCCATCACGGCCTGTCCGCCTATGTTCGAATACTTCATCTCTGTCCCCTATAATACCTGTATCTAAAAACAGGTTGAGATTTCGCAACCTCAACCTTATCTTTACCATACTATTTAGCTTCAATACCGTATTTCTTGTTGAACTTATCAATACGTCCGCGGGCAGCCGCTGTCTTCTGCTGACCTGTGTAGAAAGAATGGCACTTGGAGCAAACCTCCACATGGATCTCTTTCTTGGTAGAACCTGTTACGAATGTGTTTCCGCAGTTACAGGTAACGGTTGTCTGATAATCATCTGGATGGATACCTTTCTTCATTTTTTTCACCTCTTTTTTCTTTATTGTGAACTGCTTACGGCTCTGCCGTCCATTTCCGGCCAATACTGCTCTGATATTGCCACAGTAAGATCCCACCGGACTAACCCTGCAAGTCCCTGCAGTTGACCGTCTGTATGTGAATTATCCTACAAACAGCGAAAAAATTATAGCATAGCCTGTTATAAATTGCAAGCATTTCTATCTGCGATTCTATACATATTTTTGCCTGCGAATCTGAGCCACAAGCTCTCTGTTATCCCTGGTCCGGACAAATGTATTGAGAATGTTTTCTACCGCTTCTTCGCCTTTCATTCCATTCAGCGCCTTGCGCATGATGTACGTAGCCTCCAGCTCCTCCGGATCAAGCAGCAGATCTTCTCTTCTTGTTCCTGATTTCTGGATATCGATGGCCGGGAATACCCTGCGCTCAGAAAGCTTGCGGTCCAGCACCAGCTCCATGTTACCGGTTCCCTTAAACTCCTCGTACACCACATCATCCATCTTGCTTCCCGTATCTACCAGCGCTGTCGCCAGGATCGTCAGGCTGCCGCCCTCCCGCATGTTCCGGGCTGCCCCGAAGAAACGCTTCGGCATATGGAGAGCCGCCGGGTCAAGACCACCGGATAAGGTACGCCCGCTGGGCGGCACCGTCAGGTTGTACGCCCTGGCAAGTCTTGTAATAGAGTCCAACAGAATCGTCACATCCTTGCGATGCTCTACCAGACGCTTTGCGCGCTCAATCACCATCTCAGACACCCTCTTGTGATGCTCAGGCAGCTCGTCAAACGTGGAATAGATCACTTCCACATTGTTTCCGCAGATCGCCTCTTTAATATCTGTCACTTCCTCCGGGCGCTCGTCAATAAGCAGGATGATCAGATGCATCTCCGGACTATTCTGCAGGATTGATTTGGCTATATCCTTGAGCAGCGTCGTCTTGCCTGCCTTGGGCGGAGACACAATCATGCCTCGCTGTCCCTTGCCGACAGGTGAAATCAGATCCACAATCCTCATGGCTATCTCCCGCCCAGGACGCTCCATCCGCAGCCTCTGGTTGGGAAAAATCGGCGTCATATCTTCAAAATTGTACCGTCTGCACGCTTCTGCCGGAAGCATGCCGTTAATGGTTTTCAGATAGAGCAGCGCACTGAACTTCTCCTGCTGCGCCTTGATCCTTGTATTTCCTGCAATGATATCTCCCGTCTTAAGACCAAATCTGCGGATCTGAGACGGGCTCACATACACATCATCGTCTCCCGGAAGATAATTGGCGCTGCGGATAAACCCGTAGCCATCCTGCAGCACCTCCAGAATCCCGCTGACCTGAATCCCGCTGTCCAGCTGTGCAAGATCCATGGGGGGACGGTCGCTGCGCTGGCCATTATTATTGTTATTATTGCTATTGCTGTTATTGTTGTTATAAGTTCCGTTATTATAATTGTTGCTGTTGCCATTATAATTATTGCTATTATAATTATTATTTTCCCTGTTACTGTTTTCCCGGACTCCACCTGTATTGGCACTGGAGTCATTCTCACTATTCTGATATCTTCTATCGGATGTTCCCCGTTCTTCATGGCGGTCGTCTCTTTTTTCAAAACGTCGCTCTTCCCGCGGTCTTTCTGCTCTTTCCGGTCTTTCTGCTCTGGTTCTTTCCTGCTTTTCTTCTTTTGTTCTCTCCTCCGGGAACTTCTCTTCCCATGTTTCCTCTTCTTTCAGTTCTTCCGCTGGCTGCTTTTTTTTCTGATTTTCTTTCTGCTGCGCTTCCATTGCGTCTGCTGCCAGCATGGCTTCAATGACCTGGCTCTTTTTCATAGCAGAAACATACTTGATCCCCCTTGCTTTTGCAAGTTCTTTCAAAGTTGCTGCCGATAAAGATTCATATTTTTCTTTCATAAACACCTCGTCTATTCTATGCATTCATCATTAGGGGAATTCTTGTCAGAATTGACATGACTATTCTATGTTTTTCAGCATAGCACAGTTTTTCAGAAAAAGGAAGCATTTTTTACCATTCCGCCGGCCATTCCGCTTCCGATGCAGACTCCCAGAGCCTTCCAGATTTTCAGCTTATCTTCCGGAGGACGCATTCCCTGTCCGCAGGAAACACTTAGCAGCAGCAGGAAATAAATCCCGCCGCTGACTGCCCCTCTCAGAAAATTTCTGTTTTTTCCTCGCCCCGCTGCCAGAAAACCTCCAAGACAGCATACAAGGCCATAGCAGAGGTACACTGCCGCCTGCATATTTCCTGTGTCCGCCTCTGTTTTCAGCATCACCAGCGCCAGGATCATCACCGCCGCTGCTGTCGCCGCCGCCTGTACTGCCGCTGCCCTCAGAAAAGATATTGCTGTCTGCCTCATAATTTCCTCTCTTTCATTCATCAAACACACTCCGGAGGAGTCGAAAAAGGATTTTCGCAACCGCAAATGACTTTTCTAACACGCTCCGGGTTTCGCTAAAAATATATGCCTGCACATTGCATTTATTTCCAAAATATTGTATTCTATTTAGAAAATACAAACACACAGCAAAGGAGATGGTTTTCTTTGGCTTCTGATGATGCCATACAATTACTGATACTGGTGATCCTGCTTCTGCTCTCTGCTTTTTTCTCTTCTGCCGAGACATCCATGACCACCGTCAATAAAATAAGGATTAAAGCGCTGGCTGATGAGGGCAACAAACGTGCCGTCACGCTCCTGAAAATCGTAGATCAAACCGGAAAAATGCTCAGTGCGATCCTGATTGGAAACAACATTGTTAATATTACTGCGTCCTCTCTGGCAACTACGCTGGCCATCAGTCTTTTCGGAAGCCAGGCCGTAGGGATCGTCACCGGAGTCATGACTCTCCTGGTTCTGATTTTCGGTGAAATCACACCTAAGACGATGGCATCCGCACATGCGGAACAAATCGCTCTGGCCTACAGTGGGATCATATGGCCCATGATGAATATCATGACGCCTGTTATTTTTATTGTCAATAAGCTCTCTTCCCTGGTTCTGCGCCTGCTCCGGGTAGATCCGGACACCGCGGCCGCTCCCATGACAGAACAGGAGCTGCGCACACTTGTGGATGTCAGCCATGAAGACGGCGTCATCGAGAGCGAAGAAAAACAGATGATTTACAATGTATTCGATTTCGGTGACTCCCAGGCAAAAGACGTGATGGTTCCCAGAGCTGATATGGTGTCAGTCAGCCTGTCTGATTCCTATGAGACGATCTCTTCTGTATTTCGCTCAGAAAAATTCACAAGACTGCCTGTCTATGAGAATGATAAAGACAATATTGTGGGAATTATTAATATCAAGGATTTCCTGTTTGTGGATGACCGGGAACATTTCCAGGCGTCTTCCATTATGTACGAACCTTATTTTACTTACGAATACAAGAAGACTTCCGAGCTTATGGTGGAAATGCGCGAAAAATCCGTCAGCCTGACCATTGTCCTGGATGAATACGGCGCCGCTGTTGGTATGGTGACTCTGGAAGATCTGCTTGAAGAGCTGGTGGGGGAGATCCGTGATGAATACGACGAAGATGAGAAAAATCTGATACGGCCTCTGGGACACCTCGAATATCTCATTGAGGGATCGGTCAAACTTGATGACATCAATGATGCGCTGGGACTTCATCTCTATTCTGAAGATTACGACTCTATCGGCGGTTACATCATCGGTCAGCTGGATCATCTTCCTTCTCCCGGTGAGACGGTTCATACCGAAGACGGTCTGACTCTGAAAGTAGAGCGCATGAGCAAAAACCGTATTGACAAGGTTCATCTGTATCTGCCTGAGGAACCCGCCGTTCCGGAAAGTGAACATACAGGAACTTCTGAGAAAGTATAAGCGAACATCTTTCACAGGACACCATTTTCTGTGAAGAAAAAGAAAAAACCTCTGGCAGTATATATTCTGTCTTCAGATTTTCTGAAGCATGAAACCATATCTGCCGGAGGCTTTTCTATTTTATGTTTCATTTACATATTTCAGCTGAAACTGCGCTTCGCCTGTCTCATCAATTTCCATTACCATATAGGTAGCCCGTTTTCCTTCCTGGCGCGGATAAGACACGCTTCCTGGATTAAGGACAAGCACTTCTCCGTCAGAGCCATCCAGCACCGGTCTGTGTGTATGGCCGTACATGACCATATTGCATCCATTGGCTTTTGCCTCCTCCAGAAGATCCTTAGGACCTACCGACACGTAATAGTGATGACCATGTGTCATCATCACCCGGTACTTTCCAAATTCCGCAATCCGGACAATGGGGAGCCTTGTAAAATAATCGCAGTTGCCCGCTACCATATAGACAGGACATCCTGCCAGCTCCCGGATGTGTTCTTCCGACTCCTGTGAATCCCCCAGATGAATCAGTGCATCAATGGGTGCTTCTTTCCGGATTGCCCTGGTCACATTTTCTTCATGACCATGCGAATCACTCATAATCAGAATCTTCATCCGCTTCTCCCCTCAGTCCTGCCACATTTTCAAAAGCTGATCTCCCAGCAGTTTTCTCATGGCACGCAACGCTTTTCCCCGGTGGCTGATCTCATTTTTCTGTTCCGGTGTCAGCTGTGCAGAACTGCAGTGCAGATCCGGAAGATAGAAAACAGGATCGTACCCGAAACCATTCTCTCCCAGACTCTCATAGCCGATAATGCCTTCCATCGTCTCCCGGCACGTCAGGATCTTTCCATCCGGCATGGCACAGGCGATCGCACAGACAAATCTTGCCGTCCGCTTTTCCTCCGGCACACCTGCGAGCCGGTCGATCAGATTCTGATTTTTAATCTCATAGGATGTATCTTCCCCCATGTATCTGGCTGAGTAAATACCCGGCTCTCCGTTCAGCCAGTCGATCTCAAGTCCGGAATCATCAGCCAGCGCAATACTGCCTGTCAGCTCCATCACCGCTCTGGCTTTAATCACCGCATTTTCTTCGAAAGAAGTGCCATTCTCCACAATATCCGCATGTATCCCCGCCTCTTTCATGGACAGTACCGGAACTCCAATATCCGCCAAAATCATCCGGATCTCTTTCATTTTTCCCTCATTGCCTGTGGCAAATATGATACGTTTTTCCATTTTTCTTCCTCTTTCTGCCAGAGCGTGTCTGACAAAGTTTTTCACAAGCTGTACATTCCTGTTTGCGCTTCTGCAAAGCAGAATCTGCAGCTTGTGGAAATACCTTTTCTGACAATCGCTATCTCTTTTTTGTATATGCCTTCAGGCATACGTTTGTCCCAAATTTTTCTTCCGTGTACTCCCAGGCCGTGCCATACAGGCTCAGATATCCTTCTTTTCCGTCCAGCGTCACAGTCTCCGTATACTGATCCTTGTGCAGCTCCACCGCTACAGGCTTTTCCGCTCCCGGCGTGGTGATTTTCACCACCACAGCAAACCTTTCCCCTGCCTCAAGCTCTGTCGGTTTCACAAACGGTACGGTATAGTACCCCTTATTCTTCTGTGATCCACTGGCGACCAGTTGTTTCTCATCAAAGGATATCGGATCCTGAAAATTTTTTACCACATATACTTCGTATGATGTATCTGCTCCGGTAGTATAAAACCCTGCCGCCTCCAGCGTCTCATCCTCCTGCGCTGTATAGACATTGGCAAAGTAACAGCTCTCCTTATCGTATCCCTGCAGTCCCTGCCACCCGCACACATCCGTCTGATAGATTTTGTCATAATTGTCCGCAGGCTCCACCTTTGTGTATGCCAGACCGCCCTCAGCAATGTTGGCATCCTCGTAAGAGACATAAAACACTCCATTATCGCCAAAATCCTCTCCCCAACTGTTCTGACAGACATACGCTCCGTCATGCTCCGGCCGGATCTTGAAATTCTCTCTGGAAAATGTATCATCCCAGCCCAAAATCAGAATGTCATGAATACATGTCTGCTTGTCGGGATCATAATAAGCGCAGGTTTCTTTATTATAATAATCCAATGCCTGCGATGTGCTCCTCCGATCCAGATACAGCGATGTCTGCACCGGACCATAACGCCAGATCATCTGCTTGATCTCATCTGTTCCCATTCCTTCCAGAAGCTGCATCTCCTGTACATGAACGGCCGCTGTCAGCCCCTCCGGTGAACAGCCATCCCCATAAGGATCCTCATCCTCCAGCACCGGGCCGTGCCATCCGCTCAGATAGGCCATGGCCATCATATAGTCTCCGCCGTCATTCTGCGTAATCTGAAATCCGTTATTCAGAGACATGTGGTCTGCCGAAAACAGCAGATGAGTCTCCGGCATCAGCGCGGCTTCCAGCGCCGATGTAGCCACCAGCGCCCAGCATGTCCCAAGGTTTCCCTGGCTCCTGACCACCGGCTGCTTGCCTGCATCTCTCGCATCGTAACTGGCCGGAAGAAACGGATCCTTCCATGGCACTGCCGGCATAAGACCATCCCCGCTGTCCGGCAGAATATTCTTCAGCGTCAGCAGGGGAGAAGTTTCTTCCTGATCAGACAGACCGCCTCCCGACAGCGCATCCAGCAAACTCTCCCTGTCCTGAGCGGACTCGGTCCCTTCTGTTGGATCATCCTCCCGCTGCGCTGCCGAAAATTCCTGCACACCTGCCTGTCCCCATCCGCCCAGCCATATTCCAACTGTCAGAAGAGGCAGGATACCAGCTCTGCATAAGTGACTTTTTTTCAATCTGCCTGTTCCTTCCTTCTGGGTGGCTTTGGCCCCAGAAACTGATAGTAATACGTTTTTAACATTCCATTGTAGATCTTCCTGTTTTTGTCCGCTTTTTTCCCGATATATTTTTCTGCCTGATCGTAGGATGTAATCACATATTCCGACCAGGAATCCAGACGTCTGAACGCCTCACCTATATCTGTATACAGCTGAGGCAGCTTCTCTTTTTCCTCAATGCGCTCGCCATACGGCGGATTTGTGATAATAAATCCGTATTTTTTCGGATGATTCAGCTGCTGCACTGGCCTCTGCTGGAAATGGATCAGGTGATCGACTCCCGCCAGTTTTGCATTCTCTCTGGCCGCCTTCACAATCTCTCCGTCCATATCATATCCCTGGATATCCGTATCAATCCGGTCATCTGCCAGCTCATTTGCCTCATCCAGCGCATTATACCAGTCCTTGCGCGGGATCAGATTGTCCCACTCCTCGGAAAGGAACGAACGGTTCATTCCTGGCGCAATGTTGGCCGCCATCATGGCCGCCTCAATCGGAAAGGTTCCGCTGCCGCAGAACGGATCCACCAGAATCCGGTTTTTGTTCCAGGGCGTCAGCATAATCAGCGCCGCCGCCAGCGTCTCTGTAATCGGTGCTTTGGCCGTCATCAGACGGTATCCTCTCTTATGCAGGGACACGCCCGATGTATCAATGCCAATACTCACTTCATCCTTCATCAGGAATACCCGCACCGGGTAGGAAGCACCGTCTTCATCAAACCAACTCTGCCCGTAATACTGTTTCAGTCTCTCTACCATGGCTTTTTTCATGATAGACTGGATGTCCGACGGGCTGAACAGACGGCTCTTGATCGAAGTAGCTTTTGCTACCCAGAATTTTCCGTTTTTCGGAATAAAATTTTCCCAGGGAAGCGCTTTTGTCCCTTCAAACAGCTCGTCGAATGTCTCTGCATGGATCTGTCCTACTTTCAGCAGTACTCGCTCTGCCGTCCGCAGGAAAATATTGCCGTAACAGATCGCCTCCATATCGCCTAAGAACGTTACTCTGCCGTCTTCCACCCGGACAATCTCATACCCCAGGTCAAGAATTTCTTTTTTCAGAACTGCTTCCAGTCCAAAATGACAGGGGGCAATCAGCTCTACTGTTTTCATTCGTCCTCCTCCAGCACGATAGACTTAATCTCATTTCCATCAAAATCTTTTATCGTAAATACGCCGCGATCCAGCACTGCATAGCTGGGCACATTTTCCTCCTTGGGGATCGATACAGAGCCCGGATTCAACAGAATAAATCCTTCTCTCTGTTCTGCCTTCAGCACATGGGTATGTCCGTGAAGCAGCACATCCCCCTCTTTCATGGGGGGAAGATGGTCTGCATTATAGATATGGCCGTGGGTCGCATAGATCATCTTATGTTTCAGTGGAAGCAGGCAGTAATCAGCCAGCACCGGGAACTGCAGTACCATCTGATCCACCTCTGCCTCACAGTTTCCGCGCACTGCATAGATCTCATCTTTGTGGGCATTAAGCATAGCGATTACTTCCTTGGGGGCGTATTCCTTCGGAAGATCATTGCGGGGGCCGTGGTAAAGAATATCTCCCAGCAGAAGCATCCGCTCTGCCCCCTCTTTCTCATAGCTCGCCAGCATCTTTCTGCAATAATAGGCCGAACCGTGTATATCTGATGCAACTAATATCTTCATGTACTTTTCCTCACTTTCCAGTTGGTTTCACCATGTGGGATCCTGCTTTCCCTGCCGCAGCATGCACTTCTCACAGCGCATCCTATGTTTTTTCACGCTTCAGATCCTGTCTGAAAAAACTTTTCGTAAATGGAAATGATTTTCAGACACGCTCTGTCAGACTCACTATTATTTTATCGAAATCTGCCGGAAAAGCAATCCCTAAATATTTCCCTGCCCATTCCCTGCCTTTCCGGCCAGCGTTTACAGTTTGACAGCCTGCACAGCTTCTGTCCTTTCACGGAAAATTGCGTCTTGCGAAAGACCAGACATACACCGCAGGAGCGCTGTTATTCTGATTTTCCGGTCACCAGATACTTCCCTCTGTATGCCCGGATCCCGCCAACCACGCTTCTCACCCGATATCCCAGATCTGCCAGCTCTCTGGCTGCCGCCATACTCACTGCCCCTCGTTCACAGTAAAGGATCAGCTCTTCATCTTTTGGCAGCGGCAGGCAGACTGTTCCCCCCTGCTCTGCCGTCTGTTCCAGATACTGTTCCAGTTCTTCATAGGACAGATTTTGCGCACCCCGGATATGACGAAGCGCATATTCTTCCCTGGGACGTAAATCTATGATGATCCCCCGTTCTTCTGTCACAAAATGATCCAGCTCACTGGCGGGAATTGTCTCAAACCACATAAATTTCCTCTTTTTTCTATCATATGTTCCGGGATCCGTTTCTGTTTCTTGAATAAAGTAAAGCGAACATTCGCAATCCGCTTTCTCTGCCTGCCCATGAACGCAGTCGCTTCGCGACTGTCAGCGGGTGCTTTTAACTCCCACTGCCCCACTGCTCAGTGCTCCGCGGGAGAATACTTATTCAGCGTTCAAGAAACCCGAAAACGTTTCGGCGTTCCAAACGTTTCCGGGTTTCTGCTTTTTCAAAGTCTTACTGTCACAAAAATGAAACCTGATAATCTACAAAACATCCCAGGAAATTTGTGATCAGTTTCTCTGCATTTTCTTTCACCGTATCAAACAGACCGTTATCTTTAGCTTGTTTCAGGCCTTCTTCCTTGATTTCCGCAATCAGAGTCTGATACTGTTCAAATTCAATCGGATTCAGGAAATTATTCTCTTCCTCACAGACCATACTTTCATCCCACATCAGCTGGTTGCTGTTGATCTGAGCCTCCGGCAGCGATACATAGATCGTTTTACTGGTCTCATCTACCCTCACTGTAATTTCGTTCAGGTCATAGCCTGCTTTGACCACTCCGGAGCAGGTAAGTTCAATATGATTTGTTGTCCCCGGGATCGGAATATTATCCAGGACATGACGGGTAAAATCTTCCCCTTTTGTGACTATGTATTCTCCTTCGCACGAAGTCAACTCTCCAATTTCGAGTATCTTTGCTTCCACCTCGTCCACTGTCACTACCATTTTTTCTACTTCTCCGGGAAGTTTGAGATCTGACGTATTCGGATTTTTCGTCCAGACAATCCCTCCGTTCTTCGCAGACACGGTTCCGATGAAATAGCCGATACCAAACACAACTATAAGCGTAAATATGACCGAAACGATGTTTTTAAAACTTTTTAACCACTGTCTCATAGCTGCATTCCTCTTACAGCCAGGCTGTAACCAAGACAAACAGGTAAAAGACTGCGATAACCACTGCAACTGTTAAAATAATTTTTCCAAATATCTTCATACTGTTTTCTCCTTTTTACCGTGTCAGGCAACTGTTCTCCTTCCCTCTGTCACCTATTTACCTGAAGTGATGAAATCCCACAAAGATTAGCATTCCGATGAGAGTCACCCCATCCGATGCAATCTTATTTCCTGTCGAATACGGTCTTATTATGTCATAAAAAGGACAAAATAGCAATGAATATCAGAAAAACCGGCATCTGCGTCTTCTTTGCAGATGCCGGTTTCATAGCCGGAACGTATATCCGATGCGTAACTGACTCCCGCCGCTGATATGAAATTATTTCTCATCATCTATAGCGGCACAATCCGTCCTATATCTGTTCAAGGATGCCCGGACATTCTTGCTGCGAGGTGGAAATCATCTCACATCTAATATTTTGAGCTGGCATGGTCGTTTTTGTCATACGTTTTATCGTATGTCTTGTCTCCTTCTGATCGGTTGTAGCTTCTGTTTTCTGTCTTATCCTGTCCGCTTTTTTCAAAGCGATCTTCACTTTGCTCATTTTTCCATCCCTGTCCGTCCCTGCGGCAGTTTTTGGATGCATAGTTTTCACTCTGATTTTTCATATTTTTGGTCATATTTTTGCCTCCTGAAAAACTGTAATAGATTACATCCGGTAT
>CAKRNX010000018.1 GCA_934371475.1 uncultured Lachnospiraceae bacterium | reverse complement strand
GAGGTACCCTGGGCAAATACCGTCAGAGAAGCGCACAGAAGTGCCGTGCCAAGAAACAGGCTTGCAGTTCCTTTTTTCTTGTAATTCATAATAGCCACGATCCTTTCTTTTACAGCATTTTTACCGAAACTGCTGCTGGGGCTGAGTATGCCCCGCTTCTGTCCGGCAAAAGAAATCAGTGTCAGTGCGTAAGATTCTTTCTGGTCAGGAGTGAGTCCGGCTACGACTGCCTCGTCGCAGGAAAGCTCCAGATCCTGTTCAAAAAGAAACAGCCAGATCCATACCAGCGGATTGAACCAGTGAATGCAGGCGGCGGCAATGGCAAATAATTTGAACAGATTGTCATGCCGTCGGATGTGGATCCATTCATGGTAAAGAATGGCGTCCTGCATCAGACTGCCTTCCCTGGTCATTTCTTTTGGAAGGATGATGGAGGAATGGAAAAATCCAAAACTCACAGGAGTAGTGATCCGGTCGGAAACCCGCAATGGAATATTCCGTTTTCTGCCACCCCAGAGAGGGAAACTCTTTCTTCCGAAGGGCAGTGACTGGCGCAGCAGGCGGGACTCTCTCAGATATTGCCAGAGAAAGAGAGCCAGTCCGAGGCAGGCGCCGGATATCCAGATGAGCAGGATAAGCGTTTCCTTTCCGGGGCGCGGCAGCTTGGAAGAGAGCAGCAGGCGGATTGTTATCAGACAGAGGATCAGGAGTCCGGCGCTGATGCTCATGGAAAAAAGTTTTGTGATCATGGCAGATGACATGACATCCCGTATTTTTGCAGACAGTCAGTGATAACCATGTGCAGTATCAAGGATGTCTCTCCTTTCTTTGAATTCAAGGATGCCCTGGCATTCTTGCTGCGAGGTACGCGCCATGTGTCTGCATGACATATTTTTTTGCACATCTTTTGCACATTTTTGTAATACTTCCCGCAGCGAGCCAGGCAGCTTGCGTGGATATCTGATTTTATGTTCTTTCCTTCAGCTGGCTGACCAGTTCTTTCAGCTGAGTCACTTCTGCGTCAGACAGACGGTTCTCAGAGAGAAATGCTGAAAAAAGCTGAACTTTGGAGCCGTCGAACAAGCGGTCAATCAGATCTTCTGTCGCTGCTTCCTGCACCTGCGTTCTGGTAATCAGGGCGTGACAGAAAAATTTGGGTTCCCGGCGCTCTATCACACCTTTTTCCACGCATTTTTTGATCACGGTATAGGTAGTGTTCCGGCTCCAGCCGATCTCTGACTTCAGAATGTCTGCGAGCTCTCCCGCGTGCATATCGCCGTAACGCCACAGCACTTCCATAACTTTTCTTTCCGAATCAAACAGTTTGCTGTCCATAAAATTCCTCCATATAAAAAATGACTATTGCAATAGTATAAAATCATACTACTTCAATAGTCATCACTTGTCAAGGCAAATATTCAAGTGTTTAGTGCTTTTCTTTTCAAAGCAGAATTTGCGAGCGGGACATATTATTTCACAGGAAATCGTGTTCAGTGAAACAAAACCTTCGGCAGCATCAGGAACTCTTCTTTTCAATAAATCCTTCTCCGAATACTTCGCTGGTTTCTGTCACCATGATAAATGCGCCGGGATCCAGATCATGGGCGGCGGAAGTGACGGAGTACGTCTGGGACTTGGAACAGGCACACAGGAGTACATCGCGGTTTTCCTGCGTATAGCTTCCCATGGCTTTGACCAGTGTCGATCCTCTGTCGGTCATCTGGCCGATCCTGTCCGCTACCGCCTGTCCGCAGGTGGTAATAATAATGACCAGTTTGCCTGCGCCCATACCGTAGAGGATTTTGTCCAGCACAGTGGAAGCCACAAACGCGGCGGCCATACCGTAGAGAACAGCGTCCACATTTCCAAATACGGGCCATCCAAGCAGGATCACAAGAAAATCACTCACCATTGTTACCATTCCGAGGGAAAAGTGAGGGTATTTTACCTTGATCGTCATAATCAGAAAATCCATGCCGCCAGAGCTGCTGCCCCGCATATAAAAGAAAGCCATGCCCGCGCCCATGCAGATACCGGAATAGAGAGCTGCCATAAAGGGGCTGCCGGTGTAGGCAGGGGTCAGCGGAAAGAGGATATCCAGGATAATGGTGGAGATAATCATAGTACGCGCTGTTTTCAGCAGAAACTTTTTGCCGACTACCCGGTAACTGATCAGAATCAGCGGAATATTGAGAATCAGGGTCATGGTTCCGATGGGAAGTCCCCAGAGATAATTCATAATCAGTGCCAGGCCGGAAATGCCGCCGGGAGCGAAATCAGCCGTTTTTGCAAATGTATAAATCCCCATGGCGTAGAGAATGCCGCCCACAATGTCACAGAGAATATCAATCATCAGAGTTTTTGCATGACTTTTGTTCATAGTACGATACCTCCATTTCTATCCATTGTAAACAATTTAACACATTCTAGCAAGGGGAAAAGAAAACCACATCTGTTCAAGAATGCTCCGGCATTCTTGCTGTGAGGTGCGTGTCATGCAAATGCATGACTTATTTCTTTTGCGTACTTCTGCAATCTTGCCGGAGGCTGTATCAGATGGGAGTTACCTCACATCTGATACAAAATGGGATTGAAAATCTGACCGAAAAGCAATAAGATGGAAAAGAAATAAAAGACAGAAAAGGAGAGTTGATTATGTTAAAGTATGTAGAGACAAAAAAAGCACCGGCAGCAATCGGACCGTATTCCCAGGGAATCGTGGTAAATGGCATCGCATTTTTCTCCGGCCAGATTCCTCTTTGCCCGGAAACCGGCGAGGTAGTGGGAACTACGATTGAAGAGCAGACAGAGCAGGTTATGAAGAATATCAGCGCTCTGCTGGAGAGCCAGAATGCTTCCTTTACAGATGTGGTAAAGACCACCTGTTTCCTGGCAAATATGGGAGATTTCGCCGCATTTAACGGAGTGTACGGCAAGTATTTTACCGGTAAACCGGCCCGTGCCTGTGTAGCGGTAAAAGATCTGCCGAAGGGAGTGCTCTGCGAAGTAGAGTGCATCGCCAGCGTGAAATAACAGAAGAGTAAATCCTGTGCGAGAATGCCCAGGCATTCTAGAGCGTGTTTGAAAAAACATTTCCGCGATCTGCAAGCCCCACTTTGCGGTATATTTTGCCCTTATTCGGGCAAAATCTCCCACAAACTGGAACTCGCAGCTCACAAAAAGCCTTTTTCAAACACGCTCTGGCAAAATTCATAGGGATCGCAGCGGGGAGCGTGTGCAGAATTTTCCTGGCTGTGGTTTTTTATTTCACAGGAAATTGCGTCCTGTGAAATAAAAAGCCTCCGGCGGGGCGCAAAACGGAGTGTAGACTGCGCAGCTCGCAGAGAAGAAGCCTGTTCGCGCGGAACAAAAGTTGTGCTGTTATTTTGTTCTTTTATTGCTTATTTTGGGGACTGGAAAATATGGCTGCTTGCTATTACAATGAAAACAGCAATTTATCACAAATACGGAACGGACTGAAAAGTTTTGTGAAATGAAAGGGAGAGAAAATGATTGCGATTGAAAATGAAGAAAAATATGTGGATTATATTTTGGACGTAACATCACGGCTGCTGGCTGTGGACAGTCCCAGCGGCTACACAGAGGATGCGGCCGAATTTGTAAAAAATGAATTTATTTCACTGGGCTATCAACCGGAAATGACGAAAAAAGGAGGCATTCTGGTGGGGCTTGGCGGAAGAGATACATCAAACGCCATTCTGCTGGAGGCCCACATGGATACGCTTGGCGGCATGGTGGCGGAGATCAAATCGGACGGACGCCTGCGCCTGACGCCCATAGGCGGGCTGAATGCCAATAACGTGGAAGGGGAAAACTGCCGCGTGGCAACCCGGTTTGACGGAGTTTACGACGGAACATTTCAGCTGAAGAATGCATCGATCCATGTAAACGGGGAGTACGATAAGACAGAGCGGACGTTTGATGCGATGGAAGTGGTACTGGATGAGATGGTTGAGACAGCCGATGATGTGAAAAGGCTGGGAATTGATGTCGGAGATTTTGTCTGCTTTGATCCCAGAACCAGGATCACAGAGCATGGCTATATCAAGAGCCGTTTTCTCGATGATAAACTGAGTGTCGGTATTCTGCTGGGATTTGCAAAATATCTGCAGGAAGAAAATATCTGTCAGGAGCGTGCGATTTACGTGCATATCACAGTGTATGAGGAGGTGGGCCACGGCGGTTCCGCTTCCGTACCGGAAGGCGTGACGGAAGCCGTTTCCGTAGATATGGGATGTGTGGGCGAAGGACTGCAGTGCCGGGAGCATCAGGTATCAATCTGTGCCAAAGACAGCGGCGGCCCTTATGATTACGGTGTCGTGACGGGGCTGATTGAAGCCGCAAAAGCGACCGGCGCAGATTATGTGGTGGATGTATATCCCCACTATGGTTCCGACGTGGAGGCAACACTGCGGGCAGGCTATGATATCCGTCACGGGCTGATCGGAGCGGGTGTATATGCATCCCACGGATATGAGCGCAGCCACAGAAATGGCGTGGCAAGTACCTGGAAAGTGCTGATCGGTTACTGCGGACAGGCAGAGGAAGAGTAAAATACTGAAAATACCTCTAAAGCAGACAGAGGAAAAGATAGAACATCATCTGTCTGTATTTAGAGGTATTTTTATATTTCAAGAATGCTCCGCAAAAGAAATATTCAGCCATCCAGCACATCTGTGGTATCATAGTCCTCGATATATTTTTGCAGGCGGGGAAAAGCACCTTTGTAGATGAGCGAGAGCAGCTTGTCCAGGCGGCGCAGCGCCATCTGAAGCTCATCATTGGTGAGCAGGCGATCCCGGAAGGCGTCGGCCAGCTCGTCCAGGTCTACGACGCGGACAAAACCATCCGGGTAAACGATGACATCAATGAGCAGGTCTGTGAAGATATAGCTGTTTTCTTTTATGTCGTAGCTGGTGGAAATAATATCGCAGTACCAGCTGATGAGCTGGCTGTCATGATCATAAAATTTGCTTACCTTGAAGCCTCTTTCCAGAAAATAGCAGGAGTAGCCATGGTGCAGTGTCTTTTTCGGGTGAAGAGTATTCCAGCGGGTAATAATTACTTCGGAATCCTGATAAAGAATGATGTCGTCTTTCAGATAAACGCATTCCTGGGGAATGATGCGTTTGCGGTATAATTTTACATTTTCCATGGTGAGACCTCCTTTGCCAGAATTATAGCAAAGTGATGCATAAAAGTCTATGCATAAAAACCTGTTGGGATCAAGAAAGTGTTTCAGGTGAGAGAGGCCATTTTTCCCAAAAAGTCAAACGGATATTTTAAATGAGCATGGCAATATGTGAATGATTTGGCATTCATGCGGCAGAGAGTAATACAAAATTTTTAATAATAGAAATAAGTGGAGAAAAAGTGTGGAAAGTCTGCTTGTGTGACCGGTACATTAGTGATAAAATAATAGGAAGTTGTGCAGGTGCGAATCATACATGGCGGTCGATGAGACGGATTGAGGAATACAAGACGGAACAGATGACAGAAATCAGGATAAGGAGAACAGAGATGAAAGTATTAAATTTTGGGTCTTTAAATGTCGATAATGTATACTCCCTGCACCACATCGTGCAGGCAGGAGAGACGATTCTCTCCTCAAAGCTGGAGCAGTTCTGCGGAGGTAAGGGACTGAATCAGTCGATTGCGCTGGCCAAGGCAGGAGTGCCTGTCTATCATGCCGGCCTGGTGGGCGAAGACGGCGATATGCTTCTTGATGCCTGCAGAGAGAACAGTGTAGATATCACATATGTCAGACAGCTTCCGGTGCGGGGCGGTCATACGGTAATTCAGGTAGATGCCAACGGACAGAACTGTATTATTCTTTATGGAGGCACCAATCAGATGCAGACAAAAGAATACATCGACGAG
Organism: uncultured Lachnospiraceae bacterium; assembly: GCA_934371475.1. Classification (GTDB taxonomy): domain Bacteria; phylum Bacillota; class Clostridia; order Lachnospirales; family Lachnospiraceae; genus Merdiplasma. The sequence goes on along the minus strand of CAKRNX010000018.1, from coordinate 17,966 downwards.
GTGTTGGGCAATTTCGGAGAGGGGGATTACCTGATTCTCCAGAATGAGATTAATCTGCTGGATTATATCATTGATCAGGCATATGCGAGGGGGATGCGCATTGTGCTGAACCCATCACCGTTTGATGAGAAGCTGGATGCCTGCGATTTGCAGAAAATTTATCTGTTTATGCTCAATGAGATTGAGGGAGAACAGTTTACCGGATATTCTGACAAAGACATGATCCTTGAACATCTGGCGGAGAAGTTCCCTCATGCCAGATTTGTGCTGACGCTGGGGAGCGACGGCGCAGTTTATTATGACGGAAAAGAAAAAGTATTCCAGGATATCTTCAAGGTCAAAGCAGTGGATACGACTGCGGCGGGAGATACATTTACCGGATTTTTTATGGCATCCCTGATTGAGGGAGACGATGTGGCCAGAGCACTGAAGATGGCAGCCAGGGCTTCTTCGATTGCCGTTTCAAGGCCGGGAGCTACTCCGTCTATTCCTACAATGAAAGAAGTTAAGGAAGCTCTGGGAGAATAGGGAATGTCTCGGGTGGAAATACAGAGCAATTTTTAATGTGGGCTGTAACAAGTGGGGCCGATGCAGTGAGGAACTGGCGGGACAGATAATATCCGGACCGTCAGATCACATAAATACAGAAATGGAGCGATAGAGAGTATGGTACAGAATGCGATTGCGAAGCTGGTTCAGTACGGGCTGGCGACAGGATTAATTGAAAAGGAAGACAGTCTTTATACGGCAAACCGTCTGCTGGAGCTGCTGAAAATTGACGCACTGGAGAGTGAGACGGAGGAAGCGATCCGCAGCTTTGATCCCGCTGATCAGAGTGTGGTATCGCAGCTGGAGCAGATCCTTGGAGAGATCTGCGATTATGCGTATGAAGCAGGACTGATGGAAGAAAACAGCGTAGGATATCGTGATCTGTTTGACACAAAGATCATGGGTGCGCTTGTGGACCGCCCCAGCAATATGATCCGTAAATTCCATGAGCTGTATGAAGAGAGCCCGCAGAAGGCCACTGATTATTATTACAAGTTCAGCCAGGATACCAACTATATCCGCCGTTACAGGATTGCGAAGGACCGTAAATGGGTAACGAGTACGGAGTACGGTGATCTGGATATCACGATTAATCTGTCCAAGCCGGAGAAGGATCCCAAGGCGATTGCGGCAGCCAAGCTGGCAAAACAGACCTCTTATCCCAAGTGTCTGCTCTGCCCGGAGAATGAAGGTTACGCCGGACGTCTGAATCATCCGGCAAGACAGAATCACAGAATTATTCCGGTTACGATCAACAACAGCAACTGGTTTTTCCAGTATTCTCCGTATGTGTATTACAATGAGCACTGTATCGTATTCAACAGTCAGCATATGCCCATGAAGATTGAACGTGCGACGTTTGCAAAACTGTTTGATTTTGTAAAGCAGTTCCCTCATTATTTTGTGGGATCCAATGCAGATCTGCCTATCGTAGGCGGTTCAATCCTCAGCCATGATCATTTCCAGGGCGGACATTACGAGTTTGCCATGGCAAAAGCTCCTGTAGAAACGGAGCTGAACATCAAGGGTTTTGAGGATATTAAAGCCGGCATTGTGAAATGGCCCATGTCTGTGATCCGTATCAGCGGACCGGATACGGACCGTCTGATTGAGCTGGCAGATAAGATCCTGAAGGCATGGAGAGACTACACGGATGAGAAGGCGTTTATCTTTGCCGAGACAGACGGAGAGCCGCACAACACGATCACACCGATCGCCAGAAAACGGGGCGATAATTTCGAGATGGATCTGGTGCTGAGAAACAATATCACGACCAAAGAGCATCCGCTGGGCGTATTCCATCCCCATGCAGAGCTGCATCATATCAAGAAAGAGAATATCGGCCTGATCGAGGTGATGGGTCTGGCAGTGCTGCCTGCACGTCTGAAGGATGAGATTGAGGGACTGAAACAGGCCATTCTTTCCGGCACAGACATCCGTGCAGATGAGACACTGGCCAAACATGCGGACTGGGTAGACGAGTTCAGCAAAAAATATGACAGTATTACAGCAGAGAATGTGGACGGCATCATCCAGGATGAGATCGGTCTGGTATTCTCCAAAGTGCTGGAACATGCAGGCGTGTATAAGAGAACACCGGAAGGAAGAGAAGCATTTCTGCGCTTTGCAGACAGCCTGAATTAATAAAATAGTGCAGGTAATGGCGGAATCCGCCAACTGTTCAAGAATGCCCTGACATTCTTGCTGCGAAGCACGTATCATGGCATCTGACGCAAAAAGAGAAGAGATCCCAGAGCAGAACTGCCTATGACTGGAAGAAAAATCCAGTTTGGCTTTTACTGTGTCAGAAGGATATCTTCTCTTTTTCTATGCATAAAAAATTACAATTTGCAATGACGCAAGTCTCCGCAAAGGTACAAAGCAGACTTCTGCCTCCGGTAGGGGGAAGGTTTCAAAGCATTTCCGCGGATACATCAGAGTCAGCGCGCAGCAGATCCGGTCTGGTCTTGGCAATGTAGAGCTCCAGTGTGTCCTTGTCTGTCAGCGCCGTGAGCACGCCCTGTTTGGAGATACAGAATGCGGCTGCGATCATTGCGATCTGGATGGCGCGTTCAATCTGATATCCCTCATACAGGTAGCAGGCAAGAGCGGTAATAAACGCGTCGGCACCTCCGGTGGTATCCACTGTGTGCAGATTGACAGCAGGAAAATACTGTGCATGGCTGTTGTCTTTCAGATAGCATCCTTCTCTTCCGAGTGTAATGATGACAGTCGGGATCCCTTGGCTGTAAAAATATTCAGCCTGCTGTTCCACGCAGACATACTGCGGACAGAGTGCCGCCGCCTCTCTTCGATTGGGAACCAGAATGTCTGTTGTGTTATAGAGCTGACGGGGCAGCGTTTTCATTACGGACGGCTTAAAGATTGTTTTTACATGGTTAGAACGGGCAGTCCCCGCTGCTGCAATCACTGTTTCTGTCGGGATCTCATTGGAGAGGAGACAGAAACATGCATTTTTGAACAGCGCCTTATGTTTCTGGATGTCATGGGGCATCAGCATATCATTTGCGCCGGGAGAGATCGTGATGGCACTCTCACCGTCGTTTTCCAGGTAAATATAAGCTTTTCCGGTTTTACACTTCTTTTTTCGGCAGATTCCCTGAAGGGAAATATTTTCTTCTTCCAGCATGTTGAAGATCAGGCTGGAGTCATAATCATTGCCAATGGCCGCAATCAGGTTGGCTGTATAGCCAAGCCTGGTGATACCGGCAGCTTGGTTGGCGCCTTTCCCGCCCAGCGAAGAAACAGAGTTAAGAATCTTTACGGTGCTGCCGGACTGAGGCAGCGTATTCACATAAAACGTAGTATCTTTGTGGATAGCGCCCACAGAAACAAAGGCTTTCTGGGGAGAAGCCGGCATACAAATGCTTTTTTCATGATTTAGGGGAAGGGCGAATGGAAATATGCTGTCGGCATATTCTTCGGTCTTTTTCTCGCAGATATCAATCAAAGCACTGCAAACATATCCTCCGAACTCCTCACAGGGAATAGGCATGGAGGAGATTGGCGAGGATTCCGCGCCGGAATGCCCCCGGGTAAGGCTTACCAGGGAAAAATCTCCGGGAACCGTATAGTGCTGTTTGGTCAGAGCTGTATACAGGTTCTGTGCCAGATGGAAATCATTGCTGACAGCGGCAGTAAATCCAAGCTGCATCAGATGTGAGATCGTATCCTTGTCAAACCCGGAGAATACCATCTGATCTGAGAATGAAATCTGATTTTCATACAGACATTTCTGAAAACCATGGAGAAATTTGTCCTGTCCGGGGTATGCCGGATTGAGCATACATGCAATTCTTGTATGCCCACGGTCGGTAAGCTTCCGGGTCAGCTGCAGTCCGGCATTGTCAAAATCCATGCAGTATGCGGGAAACATTTCAGAGGATCCCAGCAGACAGAACGGGATTTTATGCCGTTCCAGGATCGATGAGTCGGACAGGTGATCCATAGATACAGGTTCCCAGATCACACCGTCCACATTGTTCTGGCACAGCTTGGTAATATGTTTTTTCTCAAGGGCAGGACTGTTTTCACTCTCCAGCAGGAGAAGTCCGTAGCCCCGGCTCTGAGCGGTGCGCAGGATCCCGTTAAGGATCAGGTCGGACTGATCTACGGAGTGCAGCAGTACACCAAGCAGAAATTTTTTCGTAGATGAAATGTTTTTTACCGTACTGTATGGAGTAAAATTATATTCTTTTACGATCTCAAGAACACGGCTGCGGGTCAGTGGATTAATATGTTCGTCTTTTCCGTTAATCACTTTGGAAACGGTGGAGGCAGATACACCGGCGAGCCGGGCAATATCTTTAATTGTCATAGGCAATAACATCCTTTCCGGATTATTTTCTTATTTACTTTTAATTGATCGAATAATATCGATGAAAAAGAAACTGATTAAATTATAGATGATTAAAAGCGCTTGCGCAACCAAATTGTGAAATTTTAAAAACAGTATAGAAGAAAAAAGACAGAATGAACAAATTGACGAATATCAAAATGTACAATACTACCAAATTTACAAAAAAACGAAAAATAGGTTGACAAAAAAAAAAAAAAAAGTTAATATTGCAGTACGAAAACATTTTACGAAAACATTTTAATAACAAAATGCACAACTGAGAAGAATAAACTGCGGAGACTCGCATAACCGCAGATCATAAAAAATATGCAGCGATATAGTTCGATGGAATAAGAAAGAAGGTGTGAAAAAGAGAAAATCGTCTGCCAGCTGTTATCGTAAAATGAGAAATCAGAAATAAATGTATGTATTGGTTAAGGAATTTACAAACTGCTAAACAAACGACAGGGAGGAAAGAAGTATGAAAAAAAGACTTGTAGCATTAACTATGGCACTGGGTATGATGGCATCACTGGGAACTCCGATGTTCTCATTCGCAGAAGAAGCGGCAACGACCGGTTCTGTGAAAAGGGCAATTCTGGATACCGATATGAGTTATCTGAATGATGACGCGATCGTGATGTTCATGCTGGCGCAGGCAGATAAAAAAGGAGAGTGTGATTTCCTCGGCGTAACAACCGTAGGCGGCAATACCTGGGTTCCATACGGTACCACAGCAGCACTCAGACAGCTGGAACTGATCGGAAGATCTGATATTCCGGTTTACATGGGAACAGATGTACCGCTGATGGGCTTCCGCAACATGGAGGCTGAGAGCCAGATCTGGGGAATGCCGGAGTACAGCGGAGCTTACTGGGACTGGAGCACCAGCTATTTCTGTGATGTGAACGAGAGACCGAGAGATTACAAGAACCTGCCGTCAGAACCGAAATACGGATATGCTGAGACGGAAGCTCAGGATGAGCACGCAATCGACTTCATCATTGAGCAGGTTCATAAATATCCGGGCGAGGTAACCATCTTTGTGATCGGTGCAGGTACCAACATGGCACTGGCAGTCCGCAAGGATCCTACGATCGTAGATGACGCGGCTGGCGTGGTATACATGGGCGGCGCAATCGACATCCCCGGCAACTCCAACACGACCGCAGAGTTCAACTGGTATTATGATCCGGAAGGTATCCGTATCTGTCTGAATGCTCCGTGGAAAGAGCAGCTGGTTGTTCCCAACGATATTGCCGAGAACGTATTCTACACCAAAGAGATTTACGACAGGATCGTTGAGAAGGAAGGAAATGAGATCTCCAAGCTGATCGTAGAGGGACAGGCTGAGAGATTTGAGAAGAATCCGGACGCTTCCAGCTTCGTATGGGATGCGCTGACCGCAGCCGTATGGCTTCATCCGGAAATTGCAACAGATGTCCAGGAGAGATATCTGACAGTAGATACGAGCTATGGACCGGATTACGGACATGCAGTGAGCTGGTGGACATCCCGCAACCGTGATGTCGAGGCAGAAGAGGGAATGCCTTACGGCGTGCAGAAGTGTAATATTCTGTTTGACATTGACAGAGAAGCATTCTGGAATTTCTATGTAGACACTCTGACAGAAGTGATCGACTGAGACTGATCTGTGAACCGGACTGCATCTGCCTATATAAATAGGTAGAAATGGTTATAGAGTCAGATGAAAAAGTAAGACAATGGGGTCGCACAAAAATATACCTGTTTTCCGGTACGGGGGTTCCGGAAAACAGGATATATCAATAAAAACTATATAATGAAAGGAGAAAGGTAAATGAAAAAACGAGTAGTATCAATGGCGCTGGCAGCAAGTATGATCGGAGGCGCTCTGGCACCTACCACAGCATCCGCAGCACTGGAGGATTACAGTATTGTGACAACAGCAGAAAGCAACAAGGTTATCCTGGACTGTGATATGGGATATCTTGGAGACGATGCTTACTGTATGTACATTCTGGCACAGGCAGATGCAGCGGGTTGGATTGATTTCCTGGGCGTAACTTCAGTAGGCGGAAATGAAATCTGCGCAACCGGAACAAACGCAATTTTAAATCAGCTGGAAGCGGTTGACAGAACTGACATCCCGGTTTACATCGGAACAGACGTGCCGATCATGGGCTTCAGAGATCTGGAAAAAGACCAGCCGCTCACCGGCGGTTTCCAGTGGACAGGCGGATACCGTGAGCTTTCACAGTACGTAGCTCCCACTTCTTATCATGAACTGGGCGACCTGGTGAGAGAAGACTGGGGATATTCTGAGAGCGAAGCACAGACTGATCTGAATGCAGCTGAATTCATGATCAAGTCCGTAAAAGAGAACCCGGGCGAAGTGACAATCTTTGCAGTTGGTGCCTGCACAAACGTAGCTCTGGCTTGCATGATGGATCCGACCTTTGCTGAGAACACAGCAGGTATCATCTACATGGGCGGCGCAATCGACGTTCCCGGAAATGCAAATGTATGCGGCGAGTTCAACTGGTTCTATGATCCCGAGTCTGTACAGATCTGTCTGAACAATAACTTCCCGTATCAGATCGTTGTTCCGCATGACATCGCTTCCAAGGTTCCGCTTGAGAAAGATGTATTTGATATGATGAAAGAAAAGAACAACACCGCGATCACTCAGCTGTTCATGGATCGTGTATATCCCAGCTACGAAGAAAACCCGACTCAGTCCCATTACTGCTGGGATGCGATCACCGCTGGTATCTTCCTTTGCCCGGATCTGATCACCGAGACCGAGAACAGAGATCTTGCAATCGACTGCAACAGAACTTCCTACAGCTACGCAAATGCCGTAACATGGGAAAGCGGCAAGGGCCCTTACTCCTCAAAGAACGCTCAGATCATCTTCAACATCGACCGTGACGCATTCTGGACATTTGTAACTGACCTGTACGGAACTCAGTTCTAAGTTTTGGCAAGGAGGAACAGAGCGTATGAAAAAAAGATTATTTATTCTCCTGGCGGCTGCTGCGATGGCATTCAGCATGAGTGCTTTTGCAGGTGAGACTGAGGCGGAAACTGAAGCAGAGGCTGCTGACAGAAATTATGATCCCGAAGAGGGAACAGGCTGGCTCGTTGCCAAAATCAACGATAAAGAAGTTGAATTTGAGTATGAAAATATGACAAAAGGCATGACCGGAACGACCTATAATTTTGAGGCAGAAGAGTTCTCACTTTCCATCGTTCTGAACAAGGATCTGAAAGTTGGCGAAGAGATGGATAAAAATGCCATCACCCAGATCGAGGTAGTCAGCTCCGAGACAGCTTCCGTAGGATACTACTTCTCAAAAAAATCCACAGGTAATGATGTGGACAGCAAGGTAACTCTGGAAAAGAACGAAGATGGACTGATGCAGGGCGAGTTCAGCGTAGTAGTACTCAAAGCTGACCGGTATGTCGGTGACAATAAGCCGGGCATCCTTCCGGAACTGGACTTCACAGACGGAGAATTCTGTTTCAGAGAGTAATGCAGAGATAATGCAGTACGAAGAAACAGCCACGAAAAGATGTGATTGTGAAATACAGTCGCACAAAGTAAAGGTAATAAAAAGCGGATGAGATACAATCCGCACCCTAAAAACAGGAAAAGACAGACTCCCCGCTACAGTTGCAGACTGGCAATGAGCGGTGGGCGGGGAGCGCTGCCTGCCCGGATTACAGCCCTTTTCCGGGAGACGGCAGATGTCGGGAGGCTGGGAGGAGCTGACTGACTGCAGCCGTACCAAAAATTCAAATTGATCGGAGGAAATATCATGAAGATTAGAAGTATTACAACAGCAATGGCATTAACAGTAGCAATGGGCCTGACAGCATTTGCATCAGAGGCAGATCTGCCCAGCGCAGATGTAGCAGAGCAGGGTTACGATTTCTATGATAAGGCAGTTTCCTACAATGATATCCGCGAAGGTCTGGGTGCAGTTCCCAAGTTGGACGGAGATATTACCATTGGTTTTGCAACCAAGACATTTGAGAACGAGTTCTGGAGAATGGAAGGCGAAGGAGCAGAGTTAGCTGAAAAGAATTTCCAGGATGCAGGATACAATCTGACTGTGGATGTAAGAGGCGCACAGACAGAGACAGATGAAGAAGGTCAGCTGACTCTTCTGATGGATATGGTAAATAAAAACTACAATGCAATCCTTGTATCAGGTATTTCTGAAGCCAATCTGGTACCCGGTATGGAATCCGCTATGGAAGCCGGGATTGATCTGACAACTGTTATGGATGCATTCACCCCGTATGCGTCCACGACAGTTGGAGCATGGCACTATCAGGCGGGTGTTCAGGGCGCAGAGTGGATCTACAACAAGATCGGTGAGAAGGGCAAAGTTGCTTGTATCACAGGACTTTCCCAGGCAACGGCAGCTCAGGCACGTACCCAGGGCTTCAATGATTTCTATTCTGACAAAGCTGATATCGAAGTAGTAGCTGTTCAGAATGGTGACTGGGATCGTCAGAAAGCATACAACATCGCAGAGACACTGCTGCAGCAGTATCCGGATCTGGCCGGCATCTACTGCAACAACGATACCATGGCAATGGGCGCTCTGGAAGCAGTCATCGCAGCTGACAGCGAGTGTGTAGTAGTTGGTACAGATGGAACAAGTGAAGCAATCGAGTCCATCAAAGCCGGCGAGCTGGATGCAACTGTAGACTTCTTCCCGAACATCATGTCCCAGATTGCTGTAGAAGTACAGGTTCGCAAACTGGCAGGCGAAGAGCTTCCGAAGGTTATCTACGCTCCGCAGAGTGTACGTGACGCTGATAATGCAGAAGCAAGCTTCGAAGAAATTTTTGGATATGAATATGCTCCGGTATTTGAATAAGTAATTTAGGGCAGAGGGGGGCGGTAGTAACCGCTCCCCTTTAGCATTCTTGAAAACATGGAGGTGCATTTATGGAGAAATACATCGAATTTGAGCATGTGGGAAAGGCATTCCCCGGTCAGCGGGCGCTGGACGATGTCAGCTTTTCCATACGGAAAGGTGAGATACATGCGATTATCGGCGAGAACGGCGCCGGGAAAAGCACGCTTCTGAATATTCTGCACGGAGTGTTCCCTGCTACAGAGGGAGAAATCAGGATCGCCGGAAAAACAGCAAAATTTAACAGCATTGCCGATGCGATTGATTTTGGTATTGCGAAGGTACATCAGGAAATTGTAAGCATACCTGATATGACGGTAGCAGAAAATCTGTTTATGGGAAAAGAACCCTCAAAATATGGAATTATTGATAAGAAGAAAATGAACCGTGATACAGAGGAACTGTTAAAGCGGCTTCACTGTAATATTAAACCGGCAGACCGGATGGGCGATCTTTCTACGGGGCAGAAACAGATGATATCAATCGCGAAAGCTTTGGAAGTGAATGCAACAGTAATTTCCTTTGATGAGCCGACAGCTTCTCTGAGTGATAAAGAGGTGGAAACGCTGTTTGGTATCATCAATGATTTAAAATCAAAGGGAATTACGATACTTTATATCAGTCACAAGATGAATGAGATTTTCCAGATGTGCGACCGGGCAACGGTGCTGCGGGATGGAAAATATATTAAGACGATTGAGATGGCCAAGACTACCAGAGATGAGGTAATCCAGGCAATGGTAGGAAGAGATATCTCACTGTTTGCAAAGCGGACGATGCCGTGTCAGAAGCAGGGGGATGTGCCGGTGCTTACGGTGGAGCATCTGGGATCAGATCTGTTCCATAACATCAGCTTTGATCTGTATGCAGGTGAGATCCTTGGATTTTTCGGACTGGTGGGAGCCGGACGGACAGAGGTCATGCGGGCGATCTTTGGCGCAGATCCGTACACGGAAGGCAAAGTGTGCCTGCATCAGAAAGAAATCCACTGCAAATCTCCGCATGAGGCAATTGAGATGGGGATTGCGCTGATCTCTGAGAACCGGAAAGAGGAAGGAATCCTTCCAAACTTTGATAATAAGGACAATATTTCTCTGGCCAGTCTGAAAAAATACATGTCAGGTTTTGTCATTAATGATGATAAAAAGAAAAAGAACGCACTGGATAAAGGCAGCCAGGTTGGCCTGAAACCCAATGATCCGGCATTTATGACCGTCAGTCTTTCCGGCGGAAATGCACAGAAGGTAATTCTGGCAAGATGGATGTCCACTGATGCGGCAGTTATGATTTTTGATGAGCCGACGAAGGGAATTGATATCGGCGCCAAAGCAGATATTTATCTGCTGATGGAAAAAATGGCGCAGCAGGGAGTTGCGATCATCATGGTTTCTTCAGAGCTGACAGAGGTAATGGGCATGAGCGACCGGATTATTGTGATGCGGGACGGCATGATTACCGGCGAGCTGGAGCAGGAGGAATTCTCCGAGCAGAATATTTTAAATTATACAGTGGAGGGAAATTGAGTATGGGCGCTATCTATAAGAAATACCGCAGAGAATGGAGTACGCTGGTGGCATTGCTGATTGCCTTTGTATTATTCAGCATACTGGAACCGTCATATTTATCCGCAACAAACATCGCAACAATCATTACGCAGGCTGTAACCTACGGTCTGATGGGTATCGGTATGACCTGTGTAATCATATCCGGAGGAATTGATCTGTCTGTAGGTTCCGCGCTTGCTCTTCTGGCATGTATCGGTGCACAGCTGGCCAAGACCGGACTGCCGATTCCCATTTGGATCATCGTGTGCCTGGTTTTAGGATTTGGCATGGGTGTGATCAATGGCGTGCTGGTCGGCACAATGAAGCTGCAGCCGTTCATCGCTACCATGGGTACCATGCAGGTATACCGCGGTGTTGCTTACGTTATTACCGGAGGTTTCCCGGTGTTGAACGTACCGAGAAATTACAGAAATGTATTTAACTTTAAGATCACATCTGTCATAACATTTGCAGTTGTTATATTCTTTGTATTTGCCGTGATCATTACATTTGTGCTGAAAAAGACAAAAATCGGTACCTATACCTACGCGGTAGGAGGAAATGAAGATGCAGCGAGACTTTCCGGTGTGCGTGTAGAGCGCACCAAGGCGCTGATCTATGGCATCGGAATGCTGGGAACGACTCTGGCAGCGTTAGTTATGATCGGCCGACTGGGCACCGGAGATCCTTCTACAGGGCAGGGATATGAGATGGATGCGATCGCAGCGGCTGCGATCGGTGGAACCTCCATGGCAGGCGGACGCGGAAATATCTTCGGAACAGTAATCGGTGCGGTACTGTTCTCAGCCCTGAAAGTGGGACTGGTTGTGATGGGCGTGGATACATTCTACCAGTACATTGTAACCGGTGTGGTAATTGTCATTGCCGCTTATATTGAAATCGTGCAGGGAAGCATGCTTGCGAAGAAAAAAGATAAGAAATAAAGATAAAAAGAAAGAGAAAAGAGAAAGAAAGACAAAAATAGGCGGCATGACCGGATAAATGACTTGACAAAAAAAAATCCCGCGTTTAAACTGGATACGACAACTTAGAAAAGAAAAGGCGCTGAAAAGGAAAAGTACATGTGGGAAGCCTGCAGAGAGGAGACGGCTGGTGAGAGTCTCTGACGGAAAACATGGAACCGGCCTTGGAGCTTCATATGATGAGTATGACGTAGATCCGGCGATAACGGAAGAGTGAGAGAGCGGTCGGGTATCCGTCCGCTAATCAGGGTGGTACCGCCGATGTTTCAAAAGCTTCGGTCCCTATGTGAAGAGCATATGGGATCGGAGTTTTTTTGTTGTGCTGCCAAAGTAATGGCCCGCAGGGTGTGCAGAGTATACTTTTGTTTAAAGTTTAAGAAGGAGAATGAAAATGGCGAAGGAAAAGAAATTAGTCGAATCGATTACTTCTATGGAAGAAGATTTTGCCCAGTGGTATACCGACGTGGTAAAAAAAGCTGAGCTGATTGCTTATACCAGCGTAAAGGGATGTATGGCAATCAAACCGGCTGGTTATGCGATCTGGGAGAATATCCAGCATGAGCTGGACCGCAGATTCAAGGAGACCGGCGTAGAGAATGTATATATGCCGATGTTTATTCCGGAGAGTCTGCTTCAGAAAGAGAAGGATCATGTGGAAGGTTTTGCTCCGGAGGTTGCATGGGTAACTCATGGCGGACTGGAAGAGCTTCAGGAGCGTATGTGTGTGCGCCCGACTTCCGAGACGCTGTTCTGTGATTTTTATGCAAATGATATTCAGTCCTACCGTGATCTGCCGAAGGTATACAACCAGTGGTGCTCCGTTGTCCGCTGGGAAAAGACAACCCGTCCGTTCCTGCGCTCCAGAGAGTTCCTGTGGCAGGAGGGTCATACTGCACACGCTACCGCAGAAGAAGCAGAAGAGAGAACGATCCAGATGCTGAATGTATATGCGGATTTCTGCGAAGAAGTGCTGGCAATTCCGGTGATTAAAGGAAGAAAGACCGACAAAGAAAAATTTGCAGGAGCTGAGGCTACCTATACAATCGAGTCTCTGATGCATGACGGGAAAGCTCTGCAGTCCGGTACAAGCCATAACTTCGGTGATGGATTTGCAAGAGCGTTTAATGTACAGTTCACAGATAAGGACAATACCCTGAAATATGTACATCAGACCTCCTGGGGTATGACAACGCGTATGATCGGAGCTTTGATCATGGTACACGGCGACAACAGCGGTCTGGTGCTGCCGCCCAGAATTGCTCCGGTTCAGGTTATGGTGATCCCGATTCAGCAGAAGAAAGAAGGGGTGCTGGAGAAGGCAACAGAAGTAAAGAATATTCTGGCAGCCTCCGGACTGCGCACACGCATGGACGACTCAGATAAGAGTCCGGGATGGAAGTTCTCCGAGCAGGAGATGAGAGGTATTCCGGTCAGAATCGAGCTTGGACCCAAGGATATCGAGGCAGGTCAGGCTGTGATCGTGCGCCGCGATACGAGAGAAAAGGCAGTAGTTGCTCTGGAAGAGCTGGCAGAAAAGGTAAAAGAGATCCTGGATACCATGCAGAGAGATATGCTGGAGCGTGCGAGAAAGCACAGAGATGCTCATACCTATACCGCAGTAACCAAAGAGGAATTCAAGGATATTGCAGACAACAAGCCGGGCTTTATCCGTGCAATGTGGTGCGGATGCCAGGAGTGTGAGGACGCCATCAAAGAAGAGTTCGGCGTAACTTCACGCTGCATCCCCTTCAAACAGGAAAAACTGGCAGATACCTGTATCTACTGCGGAAAGCCTGCAGACAAGATGGTATACTGGGGCAAGGCATATTAAAAATAAGAGGTGAGAGTCAATCCATATCTGAAACGGCGTGCGGATGCATTCTTAAACTGATATGACAGAGGCAGCAGTTACTGAAAAGGTAGCTGCTGCTTTTTTGTTTCACAGGAAATTGCGCGCAGCCTGCTCGCGCGCGGAACAAAAGTTATGCTGTTTTTGTTCTGTTCGGTGAACAGCCGCCTAAACAGCACCGGTGGAAACATGGAAAAGCAAAACCCTGAAAGTTTTAGGAAAAAAAACAAAAAAACATCCTGTTTCATTAAAAAAGAGGATAAAGTCCGTAAAAATTTCGGGATTTATAGCTATTTTTAGATTGACAAATAAAATAAATGAGGGTACTATGAACACATAGTTTTTTAGATTTGAATTTGTCTGAGGAAGACAGGAGGAAAAGAACATGAAGAGATTTGTAAAAGCAGCAAGTGCTGCAATGGCAGCAACCATGGTATTTTCAATGACAGCGATGGCAGACGACACCTTCAAGATCGGCGTAATCGGACCGATGACCGGTGACTACGCTCAGTATGGTACTGGTGTATATAATGCAGCAAAGATTGCCGTTGACGAGATTAATGCAAACGGCGGTTTCAATGGATATCAGGTAGAGATCCTGGATGCAGGTGATGATCAGGGTGATCCGGAGAAAGCAGTAAACGCATACAACGATCTGCTGGATAAAGGAATGCAGATGCTGTGCGGAACCGTTACTTCCGGCGCTTGTATCGCAGTAGGAGCTGAGGCAGCTGAGAGCACATTCCTCTTCACACCGTCTGCAACCGCAGTAGACAGCATTACGGCAGGAGATAATGAGTTCCGTATGTGCTTCACAGACCCAATGCAGGGAACCAAATCTGCTGAGTACATTTCAGAGAACGGACTGGCTACCAAGGTAGCAACTCTGTACGATTCAATGGCTGACTACAACTCAGGCGTACATGATGCATTCGTTGCAGCATGCGATGAGTATGGTCTGGAGCTGGTTGACGATGAAGCTTATACGACAGACAACAATACAGATTTCTCCGTACAGCTTGGCAAGATCAAAGACAGCGGCGCAGAGCTTCTGTTCCTGCCGAACTATTATTCTGACAACGCTCTGATTCTTCAGCAGGCACATGACCTGGGAATGGACATCAAGATCTTTGGTGTTGACGGTATGGATGGTATCCTGAATGTAGAAAACTTCGATACTTCTCTGGCTGAAGGCGTTATGCTTCTGACACCGTTCTCTGCAACCGGTTCTGATGAAGCAACTGTGAACTTTGTAAAAGCTTACAATGATGCTTATAATGGAGATACACCGAACCAGTTCGCAGCTGATGCATACGATGTTATTTATGCAATGAAAGCAGCAGCAGATGACGCAGGTATCACACCGGATATGTCCAACGAGGATATCAGTGCTGCAATGTCTGCTTCCATGCTGAACATTACTATAAACGGTCTGACCGGTGAAGCAAAATGGTCAGAAGACGGCGAGTGTGATAAAGCTCCGAAAGCATATGTAATTAAAGACGGTGTATATGCTTCCATGGAAGAGTAATACAGACCCGATCGCAGCAGACATAATCCAAAATCATAATACGGAGAGATACACCTGCTGATCGGTGGAGGCTCCGCTGACAGACGGGAGACAGTTACCTGCAAGTTACTGTCTCCCCTGTTTTTTAAGCAAAACAGATAGGTTCTGCGCTTCATCTGTGAGGAGTAATAAAATCTGATAAGACGGATCGCAGGTACCCGAAATAACTGGAGCGTGTCTGAAAATTTATGTTCAGTTTCAATATTCTGACTGGAACTAAATTTTCAAACACGCTCTGCGGCAACGACAAATTAAAATGATTAGAGGTGCGTTATGAGTTTTTTATCCTACTTAAAAGACGGTATCAGCCTGGGCAGTATCTACGCGATCATAGCTCTGGGCTATACAATGGTATATGGTATTGCAAAAATGCTGAATTTCGCCCATGGTGATATTATTATGGTAGGTGCATACGTGATCCTGACTGCCGTTACCAAGGCAGGCATGGCTCCGATACCGGCTATTTTGCTGGCTGTCGTATTATGTACGGTACTGGGCGTAGTGATTGAGGCCGTTGCTTACAGGCCTCTGCGGAATGCGTCTTCCAATCTGGCGGTTCTGATTACGGCAATTGGTGTCAGCTATCTGCTGCAGAATGTCGCCTTGCTGATTTTCAAGGGAGATGCCAAGAGCTTTGTTCAGGTTATCAATGTCCCGTCACTGGAACTGTTTGGCGGACAGCTTTCTATTAAAGGCGTGACAATTGTAACGATCCTGGCATGTATTGTGATCATGATCGGTCTCCAGCTTTTCGTAAAAAGAACAAAACCGGGACGTGCCATGCAGGCCGTTTCCGAGGACCGCGATGCGGCACAGCTGATGGGTGTCAATGTGAATGCGACGATTTCCCTGACATTTGCCATTGGTTCCGGACTGGCAGCCATTGCAGGTCTGCTTCTGTGTTCCGCATATCCGACACTGTCCCCGTATACAGGCGCCATGCCTGGTATCAAGGCTTTCGTGGCAGCCGTATTCGGCGGTATCGGTTCCATTCCGGGTGCCATGATCGGCGGTATTCTGCTGGGCGTGATTGAGATCTTCAGCAAAGCATATATTTCTTCTCAGGTTGCAGATCCTATTGTATTTGCAGTGCTGATTATTGTGCTGCTGGTAAAACCGACAGGACTGTTCGGCAAGAATGTCCAGGAGAAAGTATGAGGTGGCCGAGATGAAGAAAATGAACAAGATAACAAAGAACAATTTCATCACCTATTTAATGGTGATCGTAATATTTGCAGTGATACAGACTCTGTCTGCTACCGGACATATTTCCAATCTGCTGAATGGTCTGCTGGTTCCTATCTGCGTGTATGTAATTGCAGCGATTTCGCTGAACCTTGTGGTAGGTTATTCCGGAGAGCTGAGTCTTGGACATGCGGGATTTATGTGTCTGGGTGCTTACTCAAGCGCACTGTTTTCACATGTGACGGCAGATGTGCTGCCTTCTGTTCCGCGACTGATCCTGGCGATCCTTGTGGGTGCGGCTGTAGCGGCTGTATTCGGACTATTGATCGGTATTCCGGTGCTGAGACTGCGCGGTGACTATCTGGCCATTGTAACACTGGCATTTGGAGAGATTATCAAAAACGTCATCAACATTCTGTATGTAGGCGCAGATGGGAACGGACTTCATGTGGCTACCAGCGCGGCAGGACTTCATATGGAAGCAGGCGGCAAGCAGATCATCAAAGGTGCGCTGGGTGTGTCCGGTACATCGACGCTGTACAAAGATATCAAAGGATATTTTTTCCTGATCGGTGTCATTCTGATCCTGATTGTGCTGTTTATCGTGCAGAACCTGGTAAATTCCAGAAGCGGACGTGCCATCACTTCCACAAGAGACAATCGGATCGCAGCAGAGTCAGTTGGTATCAACATTACAAAATACAAGCTGCTGGCATTTACGATTTCCGCAGCAATCGCAGGCGTGGCAGGTGTGCTGTATGCGCATAACCTTTCCATGCTGAAAGTATCTATTTTTGACTACAACATGTCCATCACCATTCTGGTTTATGTGATTCTGGGCGGTATCGGAAGCCTTCGCGGCAGCATTATTGCTACGATCGTTCTGTATGCGCTTCCCGAGCTGCTGCGTGGTTTCTCTACATACCGTATGCTGATTTATGCGATCGTTATGATTGCCATGATGCTCTTTAACTGGGCTCCGGCGGCCAAGAACTTCAGAAGCCGTGTATTTGAAAAAATCAAAAATCATGGCAGAGAAAAGGAGGCGGCTTAATTATGGCTATGTTAGAGGTAACCAATCTTTCTATTCAGTTCGGCGGCCTTCGGGCAGTGGATAATTTTAATCTGAAAATTGAAAAGGGTGAGCTGTATGGCCTGATCGGACCGAACGGTGCCGGCAAGACGACGGTATTCAACCTGCTCACCGGTGTGTACAAGCCCAATCAGGGTATTGTCTGCCTGGATGGGACAGACATTACAGGCAAAAGCACAATTGAGATCAACAAGGCGGGCGTTGCCCGTACATTTCAGAATATCCGTCTGTTTTCAGGAATGACAGTAAAGGATAATGTAAAAGTAGGACTTCATAATCATCATGTATATTCCACACTTTCCGGAATTTTCCGTACTCCGAAGTACAGAAAAGAAGAGGCTGTGATGGATGCAAAGGCAGCGGAGCTGCTAAAGGTATTTGACCTCTTAGATGAAGCTGAGACGCTGGCTTCCAATCT
>CAKRNX010000017.1 GCA_934371475.1 uncultured Lachnospiraceae bacterium | reverse complement strand
ATCTGCGAGCCCCACTTTGCGGTATATTTTGCCCTTATTCGGTTGACGTAGCCCCGCTACGCCGCCCTCATTCGGGCAAAATCTCCCACGAACTGGAACTCGCAGCTCACAAAAAGCCTTTTTCAAACACACTCTAGTAAAAATAGTTCTCTTGGTTTTTTCGTATGGGATAAAAATATGTGGGAATTTTACTTTTTGAGGGGGAATGGGGAATGGAGAAACGTACATATTTTATTTCGGAAGTGTCCCGGATGGTGGGCGTGGAGCCCCATGTGCTCCGTTACTGGGAGGATGAGCTAGACCTGGAGATTGGGCGCAACAGTCAGGGAAAGAGATGTTATACGCGCCAGGATGTAGAATATTTTCAGAAGGTACGCTGCTGGAAAGATAAGGGAATGCAGCTGCGGGCTGTGAAGGAACTGCTTGAAAGCGAGGAAAATCCGGAGAGATTGTGGACAGAACAGGGGCGGGATGAAGAGAATGTGGAAAATTTGGATGAAGAGGCAGCAATTTCTGCGGATATCTGTCAGGAACGTCACGGCGAAAAAACGGAAGGCGGAGAAGGGGAGCAGAATGGAAGGACGTACAGTGAGAGAGATGATAAAAATGTGACGGGTTTGAATGAGGACGAGGAAGATACGCAGAAAGGGTGTGGAAAAGGCGCGGCTAAACACAAAGACATGACGGATAGTTGTGATGCAAGGGCAGAGCAGGAAAATGAGAAGAAGGCTCTGGAATATGAGATTGTGGAAGCAGCTCGTCCGCAGGATGCAGTAAACAGGTTTGAACAGATGCTGGACGATGTGATTACGAAGGCTCTGGAACGGGATCATGAAAAGATGGTGCGGGAAATCTGCGATACGATACTGATGGAGCTGGATCTGCGCCTGGAGAAGCAGATGAAGGAGAGGGTCAGAGAAGTTCTGGAACAGGAACTGATGCGGGAAATGGTGCGGCGCGGAGAAGAGGAAGCTGCCGCTGCTCCGGAGAAGCCGGCACGGAACCGGAGAAAGTGGAGACAGTTCCTGAAAAAATTGCTGGGAATTTAACAGAATCTTCCATGATGTCCTGCATCAGATGCGAAGTGACTCTCTGCAGGCTGTGACGGCAATTTCCTGTGAAAGGAAATAAAAAAACAGCTGCACAGCGGATAAAGTTCCAACTGCTGCAGCTGTTTCTGTTATAAAGATTATTCAGCAGAGATTGCTCCGGTAGGACATGCTGCTTCGCAGGTACCACACTCCAGACATGCATCTGCGTCGATTTCGTATTTGCCGTCTCCCTCATGGATAGCTTCTGCCGGACACTCTTCAGCACAGGTACCGCAGGAAACGCATTCATCAGAAATTACGTATGCCATGATTTTATCCTCCTTTATAGTTTGACGAGTTAGATGATGCCGCACAGGCAACATCAACCTTTATCACATTTTAATACAAGGGCGCAGATTATACAAGTGAAAAATGCATAAAAATATGAAAAATACTGGGAATAATAATCAACAAGTGAAGTCTTGACGAATAAAAGTTTAGTAAAACTAACCAAAAATAGACAGAAATGATTTGCGTCAGAGAGGTCTGGAAATGGCAGGAAATCTTCTGAAAGACAGCTGATAGGAGGGATCACGGACAGCGGTGCAGAGGGCAGTCAATACTGTGATTTCTGTAAAGGTGGCAGAGTACAGTTGATTCTGAACAATGACGGGAGAAGAGAATGTGCCAGGATACAGATACCAGAGTCCTGCATTTTGCGCCTGTATATGGTTTTTTGACGGCTTGCATAACATGAGGAAAAGTATTATAATAGGCTCCATAATAAAGTAAGGAGGTTAATCTGATGGCTGGAAAGATCACAAAAGACATGACAATTGGCGAGATTTTGCATATTAATTCTAATCTGGCAGGTGTTCTGATGGCAGGTGGTATGCATTGCGTAGGATGCCCGTCCTCTCAGGGCGAGACTCTGGAAGAGGCAGCTATGGTTCACGGGATCGAGACTGATCTGCTGCTTACCAGACTGAATGCATATCTGGAAGCACTGGAGAGCTAATATTGCCCGATCATATCAGATATCAAAACGTTTATGAGCAGTCAGCATATGCGGGCTGTCCATAAGCGTTTTTTAGTTAAAAATCAAAGACCCCGCTGCAGGCAATGGGCACTAAATTGTGGTATTGCAGGCAGCGGGGAATAAAAGATTCCAGGTCAGATAACATTTTACATAACGCCGAGACTCTGTATTGCGTGGGCAGGTACAATCACATCCATATGCTCGGTGAAATATTCTTCCATGCCTGCGGTGTAATTTACCTGAAGTCCGTATTCTGAGAGAATGTTGCAGACGCGGTTGAACTGTTCAGCCTGAGTGTCGGCTTTTTTCAGAAGCAGATAGTAATTCTGGTCATCCGGATTTTTGAACAGTGCATTTGGTCCGGCATAACGGGGAGCCAGGACGCGGCAGGCACGGATCACAGTTTCCAGATCGCGGAAAAGATAAAATCGTGTAAGATAGAAGGCGTCGTTGGAGTCCTCTGCCTCTTCCGGAGCAGCCAGTTCCGTCGGAGCGACCGTCGTATCCTGGGATTCTTCGGATGCCTGTGATTTCTCTTCGGCCAGTTTTTTTGTCTTGCTGATGCTGCGGATCAGATCCAGAATATCATCCGCACCGCTCAGAGTGGCGGGAGTGCCGGAAGCAGTATTTTCCTCCGCATCATCGTCAGGTGAAAAACGGGAAAAACGAGTGTCCAGTTCATCGGGATCCTCCACCTTGGTAATGATCAGGATAATGGAGTCGGCAGAAACCGGGATCGCCTCAATCATCAGCGGAATATTATTTGCCTCAAAGCCAAAATCGTGTGATGCCTGCTGCATCATGTCACGGAACAGAGATTTTGCTTTCTCGGAGCCGTAAGCAAGCTCGCTGAGCTTGATTTCTCTGTTGGCCAGATCTTCTCTTGTTAGTGTGCAGCGAATCTGATTGTCATTTATTTTTTCGATCTTCATATTATCACATCCAATCTGTGTTAAATCGTTTTGCGAGACGGCAGATCTGCGGCCGTTTCACAAGAATTATATCCAATTCGGATATATCTGTAAAGTGGATAAAAAACTCTTGAAAAACAGCAACATATTGTATATAATAAAACAAGAAAAGATGTATCGACTATTAGAAAAAGAAAGGAGGATACATTTTAACTTTGTGACGAGCATTTCTCGCACATTTCTGTTACTCATATATTACCCGTCATACTGTAATATATGTTCTTTTAAGAAATCTACTATGCGGAATTCACCGCGCTTCATCAATATTCCTGAAATGATTTCAACTGCCCCAAGAGTTGATAAATCATACCATGAAATACATCTTTTCGCAATGTTGAAAATGTTAAAATTTCAGAAAATTTTCGCCATTCTGTAGCTGTATTTATTCCCAAAGGCGGCAACCCGGGCAGTTATGTCTGCATGGATGTTTGGCATCTGCCGCGGGGAGGCAGATATCCGCTGTTTTTATCGGGATATTTGGGCCCTTATTTGGGTACTGCTCACTTCGCAGTGAAACATATGGTGTTTCATTGTCGGAAAGTGCCGCAGATATATTGAAAGGTGTTACATCACAGAAGGCGCCTCCCTGCAAGATGGCGGAACTGTAGGTATGGTGATGAGAAAAAGAGAAAAGAAATATACAGAGGAAGAAGAACGTCTGCTGCAGGAGCTGAGACAGTACCGGGAGAGCGGCTGCAGCATCTGTCTGAATGGAAAACCGTGTATGCCGGAGAAAGTGGCGGCGGTCTGCTTTCGGGAAAATGTCTCATATATGCGAGACTTGGTAAGTGACGAGAAGGATCATATCAGAAAGATTGATTTTGTGCGGATCAGAGAGAAAAACAAATAGGCCAGAACCGGTTTCCCCCGCAGGCAAACCGCGCAAATCATGAATCTTTTATGAAAGTTTTCGGAAACAGATGACGTGACGGGATTTTACTGCTATACTTACCGGGAAAAGAATGTCTGGGAGGTAGAGCAATGCAGGAAACAGGGAAGAAGTCCCGAAACAGAAAGAATGCAGGACCGGTGATTGCCGCGCTTGTGCTGATCGTTGCGGCATCCGTGGTATTCCTGGTGCAGAAATATATGCCGTCAGGGAAAATGATGGATCTGACAGAGTATTTTGGCAGTCTGGCGGAAAACGAAGTGGCAGTAGTGCTGCAGGATGAGCTGGCGGATCAGAGAGCGATTCTTGATGACGGAGAGCTGTATCTGAATTATGAGATGGTTAGAGATGATCTAAATTCCAGATTTTACTGGGATGAGGAAAATCAGCAGATTCTGTTTACGACAGCGCTGGAGACGTATGAGATTCCGCTGGACAGTGCGGAGTATACTGTTGATGGAAAGAAGCAGCAGTACGATCATAAGATTATCATTCAGAATCAAGGTGCAATGTACATGGCGATTGATTTTGTACAGCTCTATACCAATCTGGACTATACACTGGACACGGAGACGAGCCATGTGCTGATCCGGTACCGGTGGGGGACTCAGACGACAGCATCTGTGAAGAAGTCTGCGGCCGTGCGCTATCAGGGCGGGATCAAGAGTCCGATCCTGACAAAACTGGAGGCAGGCGATACGGTTACAGTGCTGGAGCAGCTGGATGACTGGGACCGTGTTGTGACTGCGGACGGCTATATCGGTTATATTCGGACGAAGCGTCTGGAGGATGTGCAGGAGACGGAAGTGATCAGAGATTTTCAGGAGGAGGAGTACACGAGTGTCCGGAAAGACGGACTGGTCAACCTGGTCTGGCACAATATCGGAAATATGGATTCCAATATATTCCTGACGCAGGATACCGCAGATATGACCGGTGTAAATGTGATTTCTCCTACGTGGTTTTCTCTTTCTGACAATGAGGGAAATATCACGTCACTTGCCAGTAAGGATTATGTAAAGACCGCTCATGCGGCAGGGCTGGATATCTGGGGGCTGGTGGATAATTTCAGCGCAGATGTAGATACTACAGTGCTGCTGGCTTCCACCGACGCCCGGAGAAAACTGATTGACAATCTGGTAACGCAGGCAACAGACCTGGGGATCGAGGGTATTAATCTGGATTTCGAATACCTTCAGGAGGAAGACGGTTACAGCTACGTGCAGTTTGTGCGGGAGCTGTCTGTCGCCTGCCGCAAAAATCAGCTGGTATTCTCTATCGATGTGCCGGTGCCCATGGATTTTAACAGCTTCTTCAACCGTAAGGAGTTGGGAACAGTGGCTGATTATCTGATTATTATGGGATATGATGAGCATTATGCGGGATCAGATGCGGGCAGCGTAGCTTCGTTGAATTTTGAGGAGAGCGGGATTCAGAACACGCTGGCACAGGGGGTTCCGGCAGAAAAGATTATCAGCGGCGTGCCGTTCTATACGCGGATCTGGTATACGACAGATGACGGTACCGGTAACAATGTAGTCAGCAGCGAGATCCTGGGAATGACGGCAGTGGAAAATACGCTGGAGTCCTACAGTGTGACACCGGTCTGGAATGATCACACGCAGCAGGATTATGCGGAGTGGACGGTCGATGACGGTACGCTTTGCCAGATCTGGATCGAAAATGAGGCATCACTGGAGAAGAAAGCGCAGCTGGTGCCGCAGTACAGCCTCGGCGGTATCGCGGAGTGGGCGCTGGGATCAGAGAAAGATTCAGTCTGGTCTGTTCTGTCTGATACGATCGGCGGGTGAACACTCAGATATCGGATGTGAGATGACTCCCGCTTCCGCAGGCGGCAAGAAACAAATTGCGCTGACCGAAACGGAGTGCAGATGCAGCTCTCCCACAGCAAGAATGCCGGAGCATTCCTGGATTAAAACTTGGATTAAAACATAGAATAAGTGGTTTAAAGATGAGTGATAAATATTTATATGAGAAACTGACAGAATACGGCAGAACTGACAGCTATCCTTTCCATATGCCGGGGCATAAGCGCCGGTTGGGAGGGATGGCTGATCCTTATTTCTTTGATATTACGGAGATAGACGGATTTGATAATCTCCACCATGCGGAAGGGATCCTTTTGGAGGCGCAGAGGCGGGCGGCCCGGCTGTATGGGGCGGAGGAGACATATTTCCTGGTTAACGGAAGCACTGCAGGGATACTCAGCGCAGTAGGAGCCTGTCTGCCTTCCGGAAAAATCCTGATGGCCAGGAACTGCCATAAGGCGGCGTATCATGCGGTATTTTTAAATCATCTGGAGGCAGAGTATCTGTATCCCCGGATGGATGGGCGTATTTCCTGCGATCAGGTAGAGACAGCTCTGGATGCAGATCCGCAGATCGGTGCGGTTTTTATTACTTCTCCTACGTATGACGGCATAGTTTCGGATGTGAAAGCGATTGCAGCGGCGGCACACAGACATGGCGTTCCGCTGATCGTAGACAGCGCCCATGGCGCACATTTCGGGATGCATCCGATTTTTCCTGAGAATGCGGTAAAGCAGGGGGCTGACCTTGTGATCCACAGCGTACATAAGACGCTGCCGTCCCTGACTCAGACCGCTCTGCTGCATGTGGGCGGATCGCTGATAGACCGCAGGAGGCTGAAAAAGATGCTGGGTATTTATCAGACAAGCAGCCCCAGTTATGTGCTGATGGCGGCGATAGATGAGTGTGTCCGGATCCTGGAGGAGCAGGGAAGGCAGCTGTTTGAGACATTTGCCGGATATCTGGAAAATTTCTGGAGTCAGATGGACGGGCTTCAGGTGCTGGAAGCGATCCGGACAGATGATCCGTCCAAGATTGTGATTGGTGTGGGAAGTTCCGGGATGACAGGGCTGGAACTGAGTGATCTGTTCCGGGAGAGATGGCATCTGGAAATGGAGATGGCGGCAGTGACGTATGTGCTGGCACTGACTTCTGTGGGAGATGATGAAGATGGATTTGAGAGGCTGGCGCAGGCTGTGCTGCAGCTGGATTGGGAGCTGGCAGCGAGCAGAACACAAAAAGAAGCGGCAGATGTCGGCCTGACAGTTCAGAAATGTGGGAAAGAACGGAAGGTATGTGAAAAGACAGACCGGGCACAGAACAGCAAAGCGCAGAATGGCAGGGAACAAAATTCTGGGCTGGCAGAATATGAAGAAACAGGGCAAAAACTAAACGGAGAATGGATACAGGCGGAGGTGGTCATGACGATTGCAGAGGCTGAGAACAGTACACAGACTCGGATACCAATGGATGAGAGTGCCGGCCGAATCAGCGGGGAGTATATATATCTGTATCCGCCCGGGATTCCGCTGACTGTTCCGGGGGAGCGCATCAGCAGAGAACTTCTGGAACAGCTGCAGGAATGCAGGGTACAGGGATATTCTCTTCAGGGAATGGAAGACTACAACATGAAGTATCTTTGGATTGTTGAGGAGAAACAGTAAATGGGAAAGATTTTTTATATTGCAGGGAAAAGTGCAACGGGAAAAGATACAATTTATGAAAATATCCTGGTCAGAGAGGCTCTGGGGCTTCGGCCGCTTGTACCCTATACCACGAGACCGATCCGGGCGAATGAAACCGAGGGCGTGGAATATCATTTTACAGATGAAGAGGGGCTGAAGCGCTTTCAGGAAGAGGGCAGGGTGATTGAACTGCGGGAATATCATACGGTACATGGTATCTGGAAGTACTTTACGGTAGATGACAGACATATTGATCTGGAACAGTATGATTATCTGGGGATCGGTGTGCTGGAGTCTTTCCGGAAGATCAGGGAATATTTCGGGGATGAGAGAGTTGTTCCGATTTATATAGAAGTAGAAGATGGAAAACGGCTGGAACGGGCTCTGAAGAGAGAACGTATGCAGACGCAGCCCAGATATGAGGAGATGTGCCGCCGCTTTCTGGCAGATCAGCAGGATTTTTCAGAGGAGAAGCTGCAGGAGGCGGGGATTGGACGACGCTTTTCCAATGACGGGGACAGGGAGGTCTGTATGGATCAGATCGCGGAGTTTATTTCAAAATGTGAGAATGAGGGACGATAGCGGGTCGCAGTCCATTCCTTATCTGATATCGTCTCTGCAATCAGGTCAGGACATTCCTGAATATATAAACGATAATCGGTGTTTTATCCACTAAAAAGTTGTTTTGTAAATGGAATTGTTATCCGGGATATCTTGACAGAAAGAAATACAGTTTTTATAATGGAAATATCAGTAAAGGGGAGTAGCTGCCATATTCAGAAGCAAAGCTGCAGAGTATGGATTTCCAGGCGTCAGTACGGAACCGGTGTAGTTGCGCGGTCCCGCCGGAGATTGAAATAGCAAGACTTTTATTACAGTAGGAGCATACTGTAATAAAGGTCTTTTTTTATTTCACAGGAAATTGCGTCCTGTGAAATAAAAAGCCTCCGGCGTAATGTGCAGCTCGCAGAACAGAGGCGTACTATGATGTCATACGGCAGAACAGAGAAAGCTGCAGACGCAGCCTGTTCGCGCGCGGAACAAAGGCTGTGCTGCCAAAACGGCAGTTTGCGAAAGGATCGAAGCACACTTTTGGTTTTATTCCCCGGAAAAGGAGGAAAAGGTATGAGTTTTTTGACAGAAGGTATTTGTGCGGTAACCTGGCAGCAGCTGGTGATGTATGGAGTAGGAATTTTACTGATCTGGCTGGCTGTGAAGAAAGAGTACGAGCCGGCATTGCTGCTTCCGATGGGATTCGGAGCGATCCTGGTCAATCTCCCGTTTTCCGGGGTGCTGGATCAGACCCTGCAAGGCGGAATTGCCGGCAATGGAATTATTGAATGGCTGTTCCGGGCAGGGATTGAAGCATCGGAGGCGATGCCGATCCTGCTGTTTATCGGGATTGGAGCCATGATTGATTTTGGCCCGCTTCTTTCCAACCCGCTTATGTTTCTGTTCGGAGCGGGCGCACAGTTTGGCATCTTTGCAGCGATACTGCTGGCGGCGGTGCTGGGATTTGATCTGAAAGATGCGGCGGCTGTCGGAATAATCGGCGCGGCTGACGGGCCAACGTCAATTCTTGTATCGCAAATTTTAAATTCGAAGTATATCGGAGCTATTGCGGTGGCAGCTTACTCCTATATGGCGCTGGTTCCCATAGTGCAGCCCTTTACGATCCGTCTGGTGACGACGAAAAAAGAGCGGTGCATTCATATGGATTATGATCCGGGCTCCGTATCAAAAGGGATGCGTCTGGCATTTCCCATCGCAGTTACTATGATTGTAGGTCTGGTGGCACCGCAGTCTGTCGCTCTGGTGGGATTTCTGATGTTCGGTAATCTGGTGCGGGAGTGCGGAGTCCTGAACACAATGGCTGAGACGGCACAGAATACGCTGGCAAATCTGATTACACTGCTGCTCGGGCTGACGATTTCTTTCAGTATGCAGGCAGAACAGTTTGTTACGGTGGATACGATTATGATTATGGCAATCGGGCTGTTTGCTTTTGTCATGGATACCGTGGGCGGCGTGATGCTGGCTAAATTTATGAATCTGTTTCTGAAAAAGAAAATAAATCCCATGGTCGGAGCAGCCGGGATTTCAGCATTCCCCATGTCATCCAGGGTAGTGCAGAAGATGGCGATGGAGGAAGACCCGACGAATGTGATCCTGATGCATGCAGTGGGAGCCAATGTATCTGGCCAGATTTCATCTGTTATTGCGGGAGGAATGGTGATTAATCTTGTAATGTCCATGCTGAAGTAATCGGATAAAATGTGTATAAAGGAGGAAAACTCATGTCAAATGTGGAAAATATCATGGCGGCACTGGAAATTATGTGGAAAGGGATGGCGGGAATTTTTGTTACCATTCTGATGATTGTAATCTGCATCTGGATTATGGCAAAGTGTAAGCGTAAATAATGATGGCAAGTTAAACAAAGTCAGAAGCATTAAATATGCAATACTGCCAGAGACTATCAGATGGGGATTGACTCCTGCCCTCTGTAGAGGTGGGAGTCATTTTCCCATCTGGTGTATGAGGCGACAGATAGAGCAGCTGGAAGCTGTATCACATGGGGCTGTACTTGAATTTACAGAGTGATTATGGTATTCTTATTCTGATTTAGTATGTAATCGCCGGAGGTGACAGAAGATGTCAGGCTTTAAAGATATTGTGGGACACAAACAGACGATTGAACATCTGAGACATGCGATGGAGTCCGGAAAAATCAGCCATGCGTATCTGATCCAGGGGGCGGCAGGCTCCGGGAAGATGCTGCTGGCAGAGACATTCGCTGCGGCGCTGCAGTGTGAGAACGGGAAAGACGATGTATGCGGAACCTGTCATTCATGTCGGCAGGCAGCAGGGCATAATCATCCCGATATTATTTATCTCACGCATGAAAAGCCGAAAAGTATCAGCGTGAAAGAGATCCGGGAACAGCTGGTAGATGATGTTTCGATTAGGCCGTATAATGGAAAATATAAGATCTATATTGTGGCGGAAGCGGAGAAAATGACAGACGGAGCGCAGAATGCGCTGCTCAAGACGCTGGAGGAGCCACCGGCCTACGCAGTGATCCTGCTGCTGACTGAGAATGCGGCCATGCTGCGGGAGACGATTCATTCCCGCTGTGTCACACTGAATCTCAAGCCGGTTCCGGACAATGAAGTAAAAAAATATCTGATGGAGCATCTGGAGATCCCGGATTATCAGGCAGATATCTGCGTGGCATTTGCCCAGGGAAGTATCGGCAAGGCGGTTTCCCTGGCTTCATCAGAGGAGTTTCATGCGATCAAGGCATCGGCCATGCAGCTGCTGAACAATGTCAGGCAGATGGAGGTCAGCGAGCTGATACCGGCGATAAAAAATATTGTGCAGTATAAGATCAGTGTCAATGATTATCTGGACATTCTGGCGGTATGGTTCCGGGATGTGCTGTATTTTAAGGCAACCAGAGACGTGGACGGTATTATATTCCGGGATGAATTCAAAAGTATCCGGAACAATGCCAGCATCAGTTCGTATGAAGGGCTGGAGACGATACTGGCAGCCATTCAGAAAGCAAAGATCAGGCTGGATGCGAATGTTAATTTTGAGCTTACCATGGAGCTGCTGTTTTTGACGATTAAAGAAAACTAGGCACGGGCAGGCAGGATCAGGAGAGTATGTAGATGGTAAAAATAGTAGGAGTCCGTTTTCGAAATGCCGGAAAGGTATATTATTTCGATCCCAAGGACTATAAGATCAAACCGGGAGATCATGTGATTGTGGAGACCGCCCGGGGCATTGAGTACGGTACTGTGACCGGAAAAGTGCAGGAAATTTCGGAGGAAAAAGTAGTGCAGCCGCTGAAGACAGTCGTGCGTGTGGCGAACGGCGAGGATGATGCCAGAGCACAGCGTAACCGTGAGAAAGAGCGGGAGGCCATGGCGATCTGCAAGGAAAAGATCCGTAAGCATAATCTGGAAATGAAGCTGATTGATGCGGAATATACATTTGACAATAATAAGGTGCTTTTTTATTTTACAGCGGACGGACGTATTGATTTCCGTGAGCTGGTGAAGGATCTGGCGGCGGTGTTCCGCACAAGGATAGAGCTTCGCCAGATCGGTGTCCGGGATGAGACCAAGATTCTGGGAGGTATCGGTATTTGCGGCAGACAGCTGTGCTGCAGCAGCTTCCTGTCAGAGTTTGCGCCGGTTTCTATTAAGATGGCCAAAGAGCAGAATCTTTCGCTGAATCCGACCAAG
The DNA here is from genome assembly GCA_934371475.1 of uncultured Lachnospiraceae bacterium. Classification (GTDB taxonomy): domain Bacteria; phylum Bacillota; class Clostridia; order Lachnospirales; family Lachnospiraceae; genus Merdiplasma. Next base: position 12,462 of record CAKRNX010000017.1, on the reverse strand, counting down.
ATCTCCGGAGTCTGCGGCAGGCTGATGTGCTGCCTGAAGAACGAGGAAGAGACGTACGAGTACCTGAACAGCAAACTGCCGGCAGTGGGGGATACCGTTACCACACAGAGCGGGTTGCAGGGAGAGGTAGCCAGCGTCAACGTACTCCGCCAGAAAGTAAAGATTCTGGTGGATGTGGATGATGAAAAAGAGCTGCAGGAATATGCGGTAGATGAGCTGCAGTTTAAACCGCGCAAGAAAAAAGAAAAGAATCAGGATAAAAATCAGGAAAAGGCTCAGGATAAGCATCAGGATAAATCCGGAAAAGCTGAAAATGACGGTGAGTGTCCGGAAAAGGCAGAATATGAAGAGGGCTCTGACAGACCGGAGCAAGGTGAACGCCCGGAAAAGACAAACCGCAGCAGACGCGCAGAGAGAGGCGAGCGTCCGGAAAAGGGCGACAGATCCGGAAGAAACGATAAAAATGAGCGGGGCGACAGAGGCCCGAGACCGGAGCGAAACGCGAGAAGGAAGAATAGAAGAAACGAGGGCCGAGGCGAAGAACGCAGCGAACAGGAAGATGAGCAGCGCCAGCCGGAGGAGCTGGAAAAACTGGAGGAGCAGCAGGAACCGTCCAGACTGGAGGATAACTGATGGAGATACAGCTTCAGCCGGGTGAGCGCCTGGATGACCTGCAGAGGAACGGATACAAGATTATACAAAATGAAAAACTGTTCTGCTTTGGCATGGATGCGGTTCTTCTGTCTGCGTTTGCCAGGGTCAGAGAAGGAGAGGATGCGCTGGATCTGGGGACAGGGACAGGCGTGATACCGATCCTTCTGGAGGCCCGGACAAGGGGCCGATCTTTTACCGGACTTGAGATCTGCAAAACGAGCGCTGATATGGCGAGGCGGAGCGTGCAGTATAATCATCTGGAGCATAAGATATCGATCATTGAGGGCGATATAAAAGAAGCCGACAGGATATTTCCGGCGGCTTCTTTTGACGTAGTAACCAGCAATCCGCCGTACATGACCGGGGGCCATGGACTGGTTAATGCGGATCTGGATAAGGCGGCGGCCAGACATGAGATCCTGTGTACCCTGGACGATGTGGTACGGCAGGCGGCGCGGGCGCTGAAGCCGCAGGGATGTTTCTATATGGTACACCGTCCGTTCCGCATGGCGGAGATTATCCGGGCACTGAGTACGTACAAGCTGGAGCCAAAGCGGATCAGGCTTGTGTATCCCTTTGTGGATAAAGAGCCGAATATGATCCTGATTGAGGCGCTGAAAGGCGGCAGACCAAGGGTAACGGTGGAACCGCCGCTGATTGTGTACAAAGAAAAAGGTGTGTACACACCTGAAGTGCGGGATCTTTATTATGCGGAATGCAATCCGGACAGAAAATAAAATGCGGAACAAAAGCTGTGCTGCCGAAGCAGTGGTCTGCGGGGTGTACGAAGCACACTTTTGAGTGAACCGTAACGAGACATGTCATCACAGAAAGGAAAAATGATATGCAGGGAAAATTATATCTGTGCGCTACGCCCATCGGAAATCTGGAAGATATGACATTCCGGGCAGTGCGCGTGCTGCAGGAGGCGGATCTGATCGCAGCGGAAGATACGCGCAACAGTATCCGTCTGCTGAACCATTTTGAAATCAAAACGCCCATGACCAGCTATCATGAGTACAATAAAATAGAGAAAGCGCACTATCTGATCGGACAGATGCAGCAGGGAAAAAACGTTGCGCTGATCACAGATGCGGGGACTCCCGGGATCTCGGATCCGGGGGAAGATCTGGTGCGCCTTGCCCAGGAAGCGGGGATTGAGGTGACTTCTCTGCCAGGGGCCTGCGCCTGTGTGACTGCGCTGACACTGTCAGGGCTGCCGACACGGCGTTTTTGCTTTGAGGCTTTTCTGCCTTCTGAGAAAAAGGAGCGCCAGGAGATCCTGGAGGAACTGAAGACAGAGACGAGAACCGTGATCCTGTATGAAGCTCCGCATCGCCTGGTGCGGACGATGGAAGAGCTGAAAGAGGCGCTGGGAGACCGCAGGATCACGCTGTGCCGGGAGCTGACCAAGAAGCATGAGACAGTATTTGCCACAACGCTGCAGCAGGCGCTGGATTATTACAGCACGCAGGAACCAAAGGGCGAGTGTGTGATTGTGATGGAGGGCAGGAGCCGCCGCCAGATGCGGGAAGAAGAACAGAAAAGCTGGGAAGAGATGGATCTGCAGGATCACATGGATCTTTATTTAGGCCGCGGCATGGATCAGAAAGAGGCCATGAAGGCGGTGGCGAAAGACCGCGGTCTTGGCAAGCGCGATGTGTACCGGATGCTGCTGGAGGCGAAAGACGGAGCAGAGAGATAAAGGTGCAGCCTTAAGATTTGAAATTGCAGTGGTATACAAAAGAAATATGTCATGCAGATGTAAGACGCGCATCTTGCAGCGGGAATGTCGGAGTATTCTTGGATAGATGGAATGGTCATTGCCTTGAAAAGGACAGAGGGCTATGGTATAATTAACACAAATTTAACACAAATTTAATAATAACAGATATTTTCTGATTGAAAGGGCAGAGCCTATCAGGAGAAATATGTCATAAAGATGCAAGATGCGCATCTCGCAGCAAGAATGTCGGGGCATTCTTGAACTGATTGATATAAAATAGAGGCAGTAAGAAGGGATTGAACATTATAAAATGAGCGAAAAAAAAGAAAAAGCGCATACAATGGTGTATGAAACGCAGGAGTCTTTATATGAAAAAGCTCTGAGCAAAATGAATAAGGATCAGCTGATTGTACAGTACGCGTATAAAGTAGAAAATTACCGTAAAGTGGCTGAGATGTTTAGGGAAGTCGGTGATTATGCGGATGCGGCAGAGCTTGCAATGAGATGTGACGAACTGGCTCAAAAGGCAAAGGACGATGAGAAGCAGCATCGCTATGATACAGCAGTCTACCAGAAGGAAAATGCAAAATCGTTAAAGGGATATGAGAAGGCCGCAAAACTGTTTGAAGAGATTGGTGATTACAAAGACAGTAAGAATCAGGCAGATGAATGCGGACAAAGGGCAGAACAGATAAGAAAAAGAAAAAAGGTTAAGAAACTGGGTATCCTGTCGGGAGCGCTGATTGTAGTAGTTGCGCTTATTATTTTCTCAAGGACAGATACTTTTTCTTACTGGTTCCATAAAATAACAGGTACCAAGATACAGGATCCGCGGGTAGCAGCTGTAGCAACATCCAATAATGAAATTGTGAGTTTGGATGAAGCAAATGCGGGAGATGAAGTGGAATTTGGAGCACATGTATGGTACGTGCTTTCCAAAGAAGATAATATTTTAAAATTAGTGATGTTTCAGGCTGAAAAATTTGAGGAATTTCGGCATACTCCATTCAATGAAACACAGGAAAATACAGACTGGGAGCACTGCACATTGAGAAAATGGTTGAACAGTGAATTTCTGGAGAAGGATTTTTCTGAAGAGGAAAGAAATAAAATCCTGGAAGTGACTGTTGAAAACGACAGCAATGCGGTTTACGGGACAACCAGCGGAAATCAGACGAAGGATAAGGTATATCTTCTGAGCACAGCTGAAGTGGAGAAATATAATGATACATTAAAGCATATTAGGATGAATATCTGGCTGAGGACTTCCGGAAATTCATCGGATACGGCTGCATTTATGTCTTCTACCAATAAAGTAATGTATTATGGATATCCGGTTACAGATACAAATTTCTATACGTGCCCGGTGATTAATATTTCATTAGATGATTAAATGTTCGGAGGATGAGATGAAATTACTTCAATACAGAGTAAAAACGCTTTTTAAATATAAGGATTTGATAAAAGAGCTGGTGGGAAGAGACATTAAATTAAAGTATCGCCGGAGCTTTCTGGGATATGTCTGGAGTGTGTTGAATCCACTGCTTATTATGATTGTCATGACCGTAGTCTTTTCCGCGATGTTCAAGAACAGTATTGAGAACTATCCGGTATATCTGTTTACCGGGCGGATGTTATATGAGTTTTTGACGACCAGTACCAACCAGGCAATGAAATCAGTAACTGGAAATGCTGCGCTGCTGAAGAAAACGTATGTACCGAAATATATTTTTACGTTATCCAAAGTGACCAGCTGTATGATTGATATGATTTTCTCAATGGGTGCGCTGATTATTGTTATGGTAGCGACGAGATCTCCGTTTCACTGGCAGATGGTTATGCTTCCGCTTTTGATTATTCAGATCTATATTTTCTGTTGCGGACTTGGATTTCTATTGGCGCAGCTGAATGTTTTTTTCAGAGATATTCAATATATTTACAAAGCGGTAACGACTGCATGGATGTATCTGACACCGATTTTTTATCCGATGGAGAATTTACCGCATATCATGCAGGTTATTATTAAAGGATGCAATCCGTTGTACTATTATGTGGCACAGTTCAGAGATATGGTGCTGTATGGGCAGGTGCCGGGTCCCCGTATCTTCTGGGGCGGCTGGATTATGGCGATTGTAATGCTGGTAGTTGGCCTGTGGTCATTCCAGCGGTCCAAAGACAAATTTATATTATACATTTAAATTCAGGTGGAGAATATGGGAAAAAATGTAATAGATGTTGATCACGTATCGATTCGGTTTAATCTTGCCAGTGAAAAAGTGAATAACTTAAAAGAATATGCGATCAAGATGGCAAAACACGAATTAATGTTTCAGGAGTTTTTCGCATTAAAAGATGTAAATCTGCATGTGAAAAAAGGAGAAGCATGGGGATTGATCGGAACAAATGGTTCAGGAAAATCCACCCTGCTGAAGGCAATTACCGGTATTTTAAAGCCTTATACCGGAAATATTAAAGTAAGAGGTCAGATTGCGCCGATGATTGAGCTGGGGGCTGGCTTTGACCAGGAGCTGACAGCGCGCGAGAATATTTTCCTGAATGGCGCCGTCCTGGGGCATTCGCGGGAATTTATGGAAGAACATTTTGATGATATTGTGGAATTTGCAGGTCTGCAGAAGTTTCTGGATTCACCGATTAAGAATTATTCTTCCGGTATGAAAGCGCGTCTGGGATTTGCTGTGGCGACGATGGTGGATCCGGAGATTCTGATTGTGGATGAGGTGCTCTCTGTAGGTGATTATCAGTTCAGAAAACGCTGTAATGAACGAATGGAAGAAATGCTTTCCGGAGGAACAACGCTTTTGTTTGTATCCCACAATATTGATCAGGTAAAGAAACTATGTACACATGCATTATGGCTTGACCATGGGGAGGTAATTATGTCTGGAGATGCACAGTCTGTATGTGATGCGTATAACAGTGAACAGGAACAGATTGTAAGGGTTGTAAAAAAGGAAAAGGAGATTAAGAAGGCAGAAAAGACGGGCAATAAGTATGACTATCTGGTTGTCGGTTCTGGTTTGTATGGTTCTGTTTTTGCCCATGAGGCTTATCAGGCCGGAAAAAGATGCCTGGTGATTGATAAGAGAGATCATGTGGGCGGCAATGTTTATACAGAAGTGGTGGATCAGATTAATGTGCATAAGTATGGCGCACATATTTTCCATACCAGCAATAAAGATATTTGGAATTATGTAAATCAGTTCGCAGAGTTTAATAATTATATTAACTCTCCGGTGGCAGTATACAAGGATGAATTATATAATCTGCCATTTAATATGAATACATTCAGTAAGCTGTGGGGACTGCGGACTCCGGCAGAAGTAAAAGCGAAAATACAGGAACAGATCTCAGAGCTGGACATAAAAGAACCACACAACCTTGAAGAACAGGCGCTTTCTCTGGTTGGACGGGATGTATACGAAAAACTTATCAAAGGATATACGGAAAAGCAGTGGGGAAGAGACTGTAAAGAGCTGCCGTCCTTTATTATCAAGAGACTGCCGCTGAGATTTACGTATGATAATAATTATTTTAATGATAGATATCAGGGTATCCCGATAGGCGGTTATACCAAAATCATTATGGCGCTGCTGGACGGGATCGATGTTCGGCTGAATACAGATTATAAGGACTTCATAAAAGAGAATAAAGGGTTGTTCGGTAAAGTGATCTATACGGGTCCTATTGATGAATATTTTGCATATAGTCTGGGACATTTGGAGTACCGGACGGTTCGCTTCGAGACAGAAGAACTGGATATGGAAAATTATCAGGGAAATGCGGTGGTAAATTATACAGACAGAGAAGTGCCTTATACCAGAATTATAGAGCATAAGCATTTTGAGTACGGACAGCAGCCGACAACTGTGATTTCCAAAGAGTATTCGACGGAGTGGAAACCGGGAATGGAGCCATATTATCCGGTAAATGATGAAAAAAATATGCAGCTTTATGAAAAATATAAAGAGCTTGCAGATAAAGAATCCAATGTCATATTTGGAGGAAGACTGGGAACGTACAAATATTATAACATGGATCAGGTGATAGAAGTGGCATTAAAGGATGCTGCCGGTGAGCTGAAACGTAAAATTGTGTACGGAGACAGTGAAAGTGTGCCGGAAGCGTGAACGAAGCCGCAGGGGATCCTGGCAGAGAAGCTGAAAGGTAAGCTTTCGGTGGGCAGCACATGAGAAAATGATGAAAAGGTAGAATTATGGTAAAGGTATCAATTATTATCCCTGTGTTTAATGTGGAAAATTATCTGGAGGAATGTCTGGATTCTGTTCTGGCACAGTCTCTAAAAGAAATTGAGATTATATGTGTGAATGACGGATCGGTGGACCGGTCTCTGGAAATTCTCAGGGAATACGAGCAAAAATATGATCAGATGATTGTGCTGGATCAGTTAAATGCCGGACAGTCGGCAGCACGGAACAGGGCGTTGGATATCGCACAGGGAAAATATGTGTATTTTATGGACAGCGATGATCTGATTGTTTCGCATATGATGGAGGAACTATGGGAGAAATGTGAAGAGCAGGATCTGGATGTCCTGTATTTTTCCGGGACGAGTTTCTATGAAAATGAGGAGCTGGAAGAAAAACATAAAAATTTCGTGAACAGTTATTACCGCAGCGGTATATATGAGAAGGTATGTACCGGACAGGAGATGCTGGTACAATTGCAGGAGAATAAAGACTATACGGTATCTCCCTGCCTTCAGCTGATAAGAAGAAATCTGCTGGAAGAAAATCATCTTCGTTTTACGGAGGGGATCATCCATGAGGATAACTGTTTTTCTTTTCAGGTACTGCTCAGTGCAGAGAGGGCATTCTGCGTGAATGACATTTATTTCTATCGGAGAGTGCGGGAAGAATCTGTGATGACGAAGGAAGAAACATATAAAAACCTGAGAGGATATTTTGTATGTTTAATGAAACAGCTTCAGTTTGCAGGAACGCAGAATATTACGGATCCCAAGGTAAATGAAAAAATAGAATATATTTTGTGGCGGCTGAATTTCCATGTACAGAGAATTTATCTGAAAGTACCGGTTGCCGACAGGGAAAAATTTATCAATTCATGTACAGCGTATGAACGCTACTTTTTCAAATCGGTTATTCTAAAAGATGTTGAAGTAAATGTAAAAAATGGGAAAAAGATAAAGAAACTGGAAAAAAGGATAAGAGATATAAAAAAATCACATTCTTATCGAATCGGAAGAGCAATGACTTATCCGGTAAGACTGATAAAGGGCGGGTATAAATGCTGCCTGGATCATGGCTGTATTTACACATTAAAACTTGCGGTAAAGAAGATAAAGAACAGGTTATAGAAGGAGGGTATGGATGGCAAAGGTATCTATTTTAATGCCGGCATGTAATGTCGAGAAGTTTATTCGGGAGTGTATGGATAGCGTTGTCAATCAAACACTTCAGGATATAGAAATTATATGCCTTGACGACGGATCGAAAGATAATACTGGGAAGATATTAGATGAATATGCAGAAAAAGACAGTCGGATTAACGTAATTCATAAACCTAATTCCGGTTACGGTCACAGTATGAATGTGGGACTTCGGGCGGCAACAGGGGAATATATCGGGATCATTGAAACGGATGACTTTGCTGAGCTGAACATGTTTGAAGAGCTTTACGATCTTGCAAAGCGCACAGATGCTGATGTTGTAAAGTCAAATTATTACACATATGTATCCATGCCGGAGCCTAAGAGCGAATATCTGGAAGTTCTGAAGCCGTATGATTTATATGATAAAGTATTCTGTCCGGAACATAATCAGGAGATATTCCGGGTGAAGCCCTGCATCTGGTCCGGCATTTACCGTCGTCAGATGCTGCTGGATCATAATATATGGTTTACAGAGACGCCCGGAGCATCTTATCAGGATACGGCGTTTGCTTTTAAGGTATGGACAAGTGCAGAACGTGCCTGTCTGACCAGAAATGCGTACCTGCATTACCGGATTGACAATGCCAATTCTTCTGTAAAATCAGCTGCCAAGGTGTTCTGTCTCTGCGATGAGTATGCCTCAATCGAAAAATTTTTAGAACAGAATCCGGCAAAAAAAGAGAAGCTGGAGAAATTAAAAAATTCACTGAAATATGAATCATATCGCTGGAATCTTCAGCGCCTGACTCTGGAATTTAAATATGCCTTTTTGGTGCAGATGCATAAGGAATTTAGTATTGAGCAGGAAAAGGGACTTCTGGATAAGCGATATTTTACTGACGGGGCATGGAGCAACCTGATGCAGATATTAGATCATATGGATCAGTATTATTATAACAGATGCAGGGACGATTTTAAGGGCTATGCGACGGTTGAGGAACTTTCGCAGGCACTGGAGCAGAGCAGCCAAAAGGTAAAAATGCTGGAAAAGAAAATGAAACAGCTGAAGGCATCCAAATCATTCAGAGCGGGAAGAGCGCTTACGTATATCCCGAGAAAAATACGCGATGCAGTGAAGAAGTAGGCAGGAGACAGAGAATGGAAAGTACACCAAAGGTATCGGTCATTATTCCGATCTATAATGCGGCGGAGTTCCTGGAGGAATGTATCGACAGTATTCTGGCACAGAGTCTGAAAGAGATTGAGGTAATCTGTGTAGATGATGGTTCACCGGATCATTCGCTGGATATATTGCGGAGATATGAAAAGAAGGATTCACGTGTTCGTGTCATATCTCAGAAAAATCAGGGAGCCGGTGCAGCCAGAAATAATGGGATGTCAGCAGCAAGAGGAGAGTATCTGTCGTTTCTTGATTCCGATGATTTTTTTGAGAAGAATATGCTGGAGGAGGCGTACCGAGCCGCACATGATTCTGATGCGGATGTATGTGTGTTTGATGCGGATTTATTTAATCATACGACAAAACAGTATCAGAAATGCACCTGGGCATTTCGGCGCCAGTATTTTCCGGAAGAACAGCCGTTTTCACCGCTGGATGAGGGCGTTCGGGACAATTTGTTCCGGATGTTTAACGGATGGCCGTGGGACAAGCTGTTCCGCCGTGAATTTGTAGAAAAACTGGGGCTGCAGTATCAAAATCTGAGAACAACAAATGATATGTATTTTGTGTTTATCGGTCTGGCAAGAGCACGGAGAATTGTGACGGTGGATCAGGTACTGGCACATCAGCGGGTAGAAGTAAAAACATCTCTGTCCAGAACCAGAGAAAAATCCTGGGATTGTTTTTATACGGCTCTGCTTGCGATGCAGGATGAACTGAAACGGTGCGGCATTTATAAAGAGATGGAGCAGGCATTTGTGAACTGGGCGATCAATTTTTCACTGTGGCAGTTAAATACCATGCAGGGAAATGCTTTTGCATGGACGTATGATCTCCTGAAAAAAGAAGGATTTGAGAGACTGGATATCACCCGGCATGATCGAAGCTATTTTTACAATCAGAATGAGTACAGTCAGTTTTTGAGGATATTTACGACTCCTCTGGATCGATATCAGAGGTAACCCGGAAGAAGACGGGAGGGATCAGAAATGTCTGAAGTAAAAGTTTCGGTTATTATTCCTGTGTATAATACAGAGAACTATGTAGAAGAAACAATAAAGAGCGTGCTGGCACAGTCTCTGAAAGAGATAGAGGTTATCTGTATCAATGACGGTTCCACGGACGGATCTCTGGAGATATTAAGAAAATACGAAGGGCTGGACAGCCGTGTGCGAGTTTTTGACCGTGAAAATCAGGGTCAGGGTGCAGAAAGAAATTTTGGATTACATGCGGCAGCAGGCGAGTATGTTTATTTTCTTGATTCGGATGATTTGCTTGATGAACATGCGCTTGAAATGATGTACAAGGAAGTTCAGACTGCCAGAGAAGATGTTCTGATTATAAACGGACAGACATTTTATGATACAGATGAATTAAGAGAAAAATTTGCTTCTTTTGACAATTTTTATATAGTGAGCGGTTATCATCAGATCAAAGACGGAAAAGATATGTTTGCTGATATGATGCTGAATTATGATTTTCGTCTGCAGGTGAGTCTGTTTTTTTACAGGCGGGAGTATCTGCTCGCTGAGAAAATTGATTTTCCGGAGAAGATTTTTCACGAAGATAATTTGTTCTGCTTTTTTTCCGTGTTCAAAGCCAGTCGTGTGAGGCATATAGATTCTCCGCTGTTTAAACGGCGTATCCGAAACAATTCGGTTATGACAACGCAGGGTTCCGTCAGAAATATGTATGGTTATTATTACACGGCAGTTGAGCTAATCAAGTATTTGTATGATTCTGAACTTGAGGGCCGCACGTATCATGCAGTATGCTGCCTGATAAAAAACTGTATGAAACAGGCAGAGCATATCGGAAATCATCTTTCGGAAAAGGAGAGAAAAGAAAACAGCAACATATGGATAGAACCATCATGGATGGGAAATGTATTCGAAAAACTGGAGAGCGATTACCGAAAGTACGAAAGAGAAAACGAGCTGTGTACACGGCAGAAGGCGGAGATTGAGCGCCTTTCAGGTGTGCGGGATGAGATATATGCTCAGCTGAAAGATGTACGGAGCGATGTGGAAAAGAAAAATCAGTGGATGAAGGAAAAAGATCAGAGGATAAAAAATGCGGAAGAATTGGCTCAAAAAAATGCTGAAATAGCGCAACAGAGACTGGATGAACTGCATAAAGCTGAAAAGCAGCTGCAGTGTGCGGAAGAAGAGCTGCATAAGGCAGATCTTACCATAAAAAAAGAAGAAGAAAAAATTAAGGGACTGACAGAAGAGATAGAGAGACTGAAAAATTCGTTTCCTTATAAATAAGGAAGAGATCTGATGTTTGTTCTTTCACAGGAAATTGCGTCCTGTGAAAGAAAAAGCCTCCGGCAGAATGCGCAGCTCGCAGAGAAGAAGCCTGCTCGCGCGCGGAACAAAAGCTGTGCTGCCAAAGCAGTAATCTGCGGGGTGTGCAAAGCACACTTTTGTTCCAAGAAAATTAAAGGTAAAAGCAGCACATAAGAGGAAAGATGAAGAGTCGTATAAACAGTGATACAAAGATACAACAAAACCGAATGATCTACATAGATGTCTTAAATATTCTGGCATGTATTGCGGTGATTGCGCTGCATCATAATGGGCTGGTTCATCATTACGAGCCTTCTCTGGCCTGGAAAGAAAGTCTGGTAATTGAGTGTGCATTTTATTGGGCTGTTCCGGTTTTTATGATGATTACAGGTACGACACTCCTGGACTACAGAAAGAAATATGATACGCGGACATATTTCAGGAAAAGAATTTTGAAAACGGTTATTCCATGGCTTGCCTGGAGCCTGATTGCTTTAATATGGAAAGCAGCAACATCACAGCTCATTCTTGATCAGATTAATCCGATTTATATAGCAGATTTAATCTTAAATAACAAAGTAGAAAATGTTTACTGGTTTTTTGGAGCACTGTTTGCCTGTTATTTAGCGATTCCGGTATTTTCCTGTATAACAGACAGGAAAAATATGCTTTGGTATACCGTGCTTCTTAGCTTTATTTTTGCATCATGTTTTCCTGTTCTGAAAACCTGGTTTGGGTTTCAGTGGACGCTGGATATTCCAGTTGTAGGCAGTCTGATGATTTATGTGCTTCTGGGGTATTTGTTGGCAAATATTAGACTTACTTCAAAGATAAAACATGTAATTTATGTCTGTGGAGGGGGAGGACTGTTATTTCGGCTGATTTATACGTATTATTTTTCGGTGCAAAAACAGGAGACCGATACGTCTATTAAAGGCTATACGATTTTTCATGCGGTATTTTTGTCTGTTGCGGTATTTGTGTGGATAAAAAGTATTTATTGGGAAAAATATATTTCACAAAGGGCTGCTCGGATTCTGACGAAAGTTTCATCCTGCAGTTTCGGCATTTATCTGATACACCGATTTGTAATGTACTATGAAAGCCAGTTGCTGAACCTGAATACAAAGAGTCATATATGGAGAATCGGATTTATTCCTGTTACGTATTTTATTGCTCTGGGGATTGTTATGATATTGAAAAAAATACCTGGAATAAAAAGAATTGTTCCATGAAAAAG
>CAKRNX010000016.1 GCA_934371475.1 uncultured Lachnospiraceae bacterium | reverse complement strand
CTGCCACATAGTCCGTGATTGCCTGACCATAGATCACGCCGTCCAGCCCCAGCAGCGCATTCAGCAGGTACAGAAGCGGCACCAGAAGCAGCCCCTGCCTGAGTACGGAAAGCACTGTCGCGGGGAGCGCATCCCCCACTGACTGCAGGCAGTTCATGTTCACGAACAGGAAACCGATCACCGGACCGGAAAGGATATATGCCACCAGCATCTTGACTCCATAGTTTATGACATCCGGATCATCAATAAACAGCTGAATCACTGCCGTCCTTCCAAAGAAAAACAAAAGCGTGGACAGGATACCAATAATCAGACAGCACTTTTTCGTAAACTGCTCTACAGCAACAAACCGCTCATGATTTCCGGCTCCGTAGTTGTAGCCCAGCAGCGGCTGTACGCCGTTGGCCAGTCCCATCTGAAGGAATGTAATAAACATGTTTGCCTTGAATACAATACCGATCGCCGCCACCGGCGCATCACCGTAGGATACCAGGATCTGATTTAAAATAATTGTGGAAACACTCATCAGAACTGAAAAAATAGCCGTCGGCGCCCCCGTTGTGCAAATCTGCACGGCAACTTTGTTTTTCATCGAAAAGTCTGCGGGGCGAATGGAAAAATATCTGCTCTTTTTCAGGAAATACCACAGATAATAGACACTGGCCATCATATTTCCCAGTGTTGTGGCAATGGCTGCTCCGGCAGCTCCCATCCCCAGACCGGAAATCATGATCGGATCCAGCACAATGTTAGCCACTGTTCCGATCATACTGCCGATCATAGCCTCTTTGCTGGCGCCCTCCGCGCGAACGACAAAGCTGGCCGCTGCGGACCAGATAATAAACGGGGCGCCGTAAGCGATATGGAATGTATAGCCGAACGCATACGTCATTGTCTCACCGGAAGCCCCGAACAATCCAAGGATCGGCCCAGGGAAAATCATCAGCACAGCCGCTGCCGCCACACCTACTGCCAGAGACGCATACGCGACAAACGCTGACACCTGTTTCGCCCTTGTCTCATTTTTTTCTCCCATGGCCATGGAAGCTGCTGCGCTTCCTCCCATGCCGAACATGTTGGCAAACGCCATAAACAGGATAAAAATAGGGTTGGTCAGGCTCACGGCCGCCACCTGCAGCGGATCTCCTGTCTGTCCCACAAAAAATGTATCCGCCATATTGTAAATAATCGTCACCAGGCTGCTGATCACACTGGGAATCGCCATTTGGGCCACAGCCTTCGACACTTTCATGCTGCTCATCAGCTCATTTTCTTTCATCATCTTCTGCTCCCTGAATCTAAATTTTTCAGCATCTTTTCTGCAATGCGCAGAAACGTCTCTCTTTCTTTCTCACTGATCCCGCGAAGCAGCAGGGTCTCTGATCCTTCAATCTCCTGCCGCAAAGCCTGCCCGATGCTGGCGCTTCGCTCTGTAAAGACCAGTTTTTTGTAGCGCCCGTCGCTCTCCTCCGTCTCCCGGCGGATCAGTTTCTGCCCTTCCAGCAGCTTCAGCACTTCTGATGCGGTAGAGGGCCTGAGTCCAAATTCCTCCTCCACATCCTTCTGATACACAGGACGGACTTCTGATTCCATCATAATAAAATTCAAAATATTGCCCTGCGATCCGCTGACGCCGACAGATTTCTGCACTGTCAGCGAACGCCGCTTCAGCCGATTTGAAATCTTGTTGATCATCTTTCCGACTTCTCCTCTTTTTCTGTTTTCCGGAATTTTTTCCATTTCAGGATTTTCTTCTTCCACTGCATTTATCTTGTTCGTCATTCACGCCTCCTTCTATCTACTGTTCTAATTACGATATACCGTTTACCAATGACTGTCTGTCAAAACGCTTTCTTCCACCGCCCACCAGCAAGCATCTGCGTCCCGTCATTCCTGTCATCAGGTACGCATCATCTGTTTCTTTTGCGCGCTCTATATACTTCGGTTCCTAAGTATTCTAAGAGGAAATTTTTTCTTTGTCAACCTAAAAATGCAGCACCTGGAAGTCTCTCCAAAATGCTGCACATCTTGCTGCCTGCACCTGTTCTCTTTTTAACTGATCTGCCATCTGACATGGCTTCCGCTTTCGTCTTTGCTGACGATCAGCTGATCCTCAATCTCCTGCTTCAGCTCAGATACGTGAGAGATAATACCCACCATGCGCGATCCGCCAGCCATGCGCTGCAGCACCCGCACGGCCTGTTCCCTGGAATGTTCATCCAGAGAACCAAATCCCTCGTCAATGAACATCATGTCCAGATCAATGGCCGCCGCGTTTTCCTGGATCTGGTCTGCCATTCCAAGTGCCAGAGACAGGGCCGCCATGAATGACTCCCCTCCGGACAGCGTGCGGACCTCCCGCTCTTTTCCTGTCACATACGAATATACCATCAGATCCAGTCCCCGGTTTTTTCCCTCGCCGGCCTTTTTCAGATCGTAGAGCCGCAGCTCAAACTGTCCTGCCGACATTTCCTGGAATCTGACATTGGCTGCCTCCAGAATCCGTTCCAGATAATAACGCTGGGCGAATGTTTCCAGATCCATCCTGGCGCCGCTGATATTGCCGGATACCATGCGATACAGTCTGTCCAGACTGCCGTATTCCTCCACAACACAGCGGCGCTGCTCCATCTGAGGCATCAGCGCTTCATACACGCCGGTATTCTCGCGGTACTGCACTTTTGCCTGCTCAAGCTGCTCCTCCGCCCGGCTTTTTTGCTGTTCTGCTTCTTCCAGCAGGCCTTTTATCTGTTTCAGATCCGGTCGGCTCATTCCTGCTGTCAGCTTATCTGCGGCTTCTATTCTGGCCTGGACCGCCACTTTCCGCTCTCTGTGCTGCTGCGCCTGCTCCTGCCATTCCTTTGCCTCTTCTTTTGACCAGGCTTCTGCTGCCTGTTTCCACACTTCTTCTGTCAGATGATGCTTCTCCATCACGGCCTGATAACTTTCCTGGCGCTCTCTGACTGTTCGCTGCTGTACCGGAATCTCCTGCTCATATTTCCCGATCAGTGCCATTCCGTGATCTCTCTTCGTCCTGGCCAGTTCTGCCTGATGCTCTGCCTTCTCATATATCTTCCGAACCTGTTCCTGCTGTTCCCCGGCCTGACGCAATGCTTTCTTTGCCGTCACTTCGTCTTCATATTCCAGCATCTCTTTTAACTTCTGCATCTGGCTGCTGATCCCCTGAAGTGCGGCAGCTGCCTCCGTATAGGCTTTCCCTGCCTCCTCGGATGCGCTCTGCAGTTCTTTTTTCTGCGCATCAACAGTACTAAGACTGCTGCGCAGCTGCTCTGCCTGCTTTGTCTTTGCATCCAGCTGCTTTTTCTGTTCCTCCAGCACATTTCTCCACTGTCTGGCCACTTTCTTCGCCGCATCCACAGTCAGTGCCTCCGGAATATGTTCCAGATCTTCTTTATTTTTTTCTATCTGGCTGCGGAGCTTTTTCCCCGCCTCCTCATAATTTTTCTTTTTCTCATCCAAGACTTTGGCCGCTTCGCCCGATTCTCTGGAAAGTTTCTCCTGATCCTGTCTCAGCTTTTCCGTCTCCTGTGCCAGCGTCTCCAGTGCGGTGCGGGAAATCTCCTCTCCGTCCTCCTGCGCTTCGATCCATGCGCAGGGATTGGGATGCTCCAGCGCACCGCACACCGGGCAGGGAATCCCAGGTTTCAGCTCTCTTGCCAGTATCCCGGCCTGTGCGTCCAGGAATCTCTGCCTGAGAGTTTCATACCGTCTCTGGCTTCCCTCATACGCCTGCTTCACCCGCTGATATTCCACCGCCCGGCTCCTGGCCAGATTCTGCTGCACCTTTACCGCATCCCGCAGTCTGCCCACTTCCTGCGCGTTCTCTTCCAGGCTCTGCGCCTCTTTCTCTTTTTGCGCGCAGAGCGCCTGCTGCTCCGCGATCCCTCCCAGTCCTTCCAGCTGCTTCCGCCACTGCTGCTCTTTTTCGTCAAACTCAAGCCGCTTCTGCTCCTGCTGCGCGGCCCTTTCTGCTGCATCTCTGACTGTCTTTTCTGCCTCAGCCTGCTTTTTTTCCGTCTGTTTCAGGCTGTCAAATGCTTCCATCGCCTTTCTGACACGTTCCGCAATGCGGCTGCTTCGGTCCTGCTCCAGCTCCAGCGCCATCTTAGCCGCCTGCTGCTCTGCCGCTGTACTTTTCACTTTTTCTTCCAGCCCAGGCATCTCCTGCTTCTGCTGTTCCAGCGCTTTCCTGGCTGCATCCACCTGTCCGGCCGCATCCTGATACCGCTGATACTCCGTCCGCACTTCCCAGGAGGCAAGTACGCGATCTGCCATCCGTGCTCTGCCCTGTATCTCCTTCTCATTTTCCTGGCAGTCCTGCAGTTCCTTCCAGGCTGTATCCAGCTGTTCAAACGCACCGGCCAGCTGTTCCGCCTTCGTATAAGTTTCCTTTATCCGGTCTCTTTTCTGACAGATCTCCAGCCATTCCCGCTGCGCCGCGTTCTGTCTGCCTGCCGTAAATTCACACAGCTGTCCCAGCATTTCCTGCATCGCTTCCAGATCTGTTACATTCATCCTGTCTGCGCCCACAATCTTTGCCTTCAGCCGTTCCATCTCTTCCCGCTGTCCATACTCTTCCGGCACATTTACATGGGAAACTTCCGTCTGGCATGCCGTGCGGATCCTGGCCATCTCGCCCTCTTTTTCTTTTCTCCGACCGGCCAGTTCATCTGAAATTTTCTGGTAGATTTCCGTATGGAACAGCTTGCGGAAAATCACTTTTTTCTCATCTGACTTCGCCCGGAGTACATTCATAAATTCTCCCTGGGCAATCATGGCTACCTGCATAAACTGGCTCTTGGTCAGTCCCAGGATCTCTTCCAGTTTTCTGTCCGTCTCCTTGGGCGGGTACTCTGTCCCGTCCGGCATCAGCAGAGACACGCTCCCGCTCTCCTCTTTGATGCCGGATCCCCGTTTCAGCGGCCGCACATGTCTTGGCGTCCGGCGCACCGTATACTGCTGCCCGCCGTTCTGAAATGTCAGCTCTACAAACGGCTCCGTCTCCAGTCCGGCAAACTGGCTCTGCAACTCCTGTCCGTCTTTTTTGTTGTAGGAAGATCCCGCTTCTCCGTACAGTGCGAACACAATCGCATCAAATACCGTTGTTTTTCCGGATCCTGTATCTCCCGTAATCAGAAAGAGATTCTGATTGGGCTCTTCAAAGCTGATCTCTGTATATTTCCCGTAAGATCCAAATGCCTGCATCGTCAGTTTCTGCGGTCTCATGCGTTCGCCTCCTTTACCTGATTGACAACGTCCTGCAAAATCTCCCGCTCTGCCTCATCAAGCCCCGGCAGAAATAAGCTGCACAGCTCCATGGGATCCATCCCTGCCGCTCCGGCCGTTCCATGACTGTAATCCGGGCGTCTGACATGTTCCCGCCTGATCTCCAGCAGATGCGGGAAGGCAGCCCTGATCCGATCCTGCAGATCCGGCCCCTGCGCCCCGTCTTCCTCTGTCAGGATCACTGTCACATAATCATCGCAGGCCTGCTCCAGCACTTCTGCCAGACTTCCTTTTACAACGCTCACCCGCCGCAGCGGATTGAATGGCAGTACCGTGATCTGTGGCGCTTCCGCCTTTTCTCTCAGTTCCACCATAACGATCCCTTTCTGCTGTCCCGCTTCGCTGACAGAACAGGCCAGAGGCGTTCCGCAGTAGCGGTACTGTTCGCCTCCCACTGTCATGGGTTTGTGGATATGCCCCAGCGCAGTATAGTCAAAACGTTGCAGCACCTCCCCGCTGACCTGGTCTATATTTCCCACAGTCACAATCTCCGAATCCATGCGCTGCACTTCTTCTGCCTGCTTTCCCTCCGGCAGATAAAACTGATGGCTCACCAGCACATTTCTCTCCTCCTGATCAATCATCTCCCGCTCCAGCAGACAGCGCAGTGCCTGATCATACGTAAGGGCTCTGCCATTTTCATCCGTCCCCGTAATATTGCGGATCATGGAAGGCCGCACAAACGGGAGCAGATAAAAATTCACATTTCCGTAATCGTCCGCCAGTGTCACTCTCTCGATTCGTTCCTCCGGCATTCTCGGCGGGATCCCCACCATGTGCAGCTTCTGCCGCGAGAGGATCCCACGGAAGCAGTTGATCCTGGAAGAACTGTCATGATTTCCGCTGATCATCATGACTGCTACATCCGGCACCGCCTCCATCAGTGCTTCCGTAAAATGATCAAACACATCCACAGCCTCCGCCGACGGTACCGCCTTGTCATAGATATCCCCGGCAATCACGACCGCATCCGGCTTTTCCCTCCGGGCCATCTCCACAATCTGTGCCAGAATGTATTCCTGATCTTCCCGCAGATCCCGGTTCATCAGCTTCAGACCAATATGCAGATCTGATAAATGAAAAAATTTCATGTTGTTCCCCCTTTTATTTCATTACTTTCGCCACACTCCTCACCTGAAACAGGGCAGTCTGTTTGCATTCTTGAATCTCCAGAAATGCCTTCCCCAATTTTATCCGGAACAAAAATGTGCTTAGCATTCCTCCGGAGGCTTTATTTCACAGAACATAATTTCCTGCGAAATAAAAACGGAGTATACTGAATTTTCTCCAGTATACCCCGGTCTGTTTTTATTTGCAACTTTCGTATAATCCTACATACAGACTGTCTCAAACCCGAATACTTTCGCCATCTGCATCAGCTGAGGCTTCACATCTCCAAGGATCAGCAGGCAGTGATGGGAGCAGAGATTTTCCATCACCTTATGACCGTCTGCATAACGGATCAGCGCACCGTTGCGGCAGTCTGATCCCTCGTACTGCACATAATCTTCGATCTCACCTGAAATAATACTCAGTTTTTTAAATCCCGGATAAATTTTGGCCAGTGTGACAGGCCCCTTGGGATAACGGCAGTCACATACGATCGCGTCATCATTCACAATCTCCAGTACCTTGGGCCGCAGTGTCCATTCACAGCAGAAGCATCTTGGCACAAAACCGAAATATCCGCAGTGAACACCCAGCGCATGGTTGTCCGGATCCTCAATATCCGGAAATTTATCAATCTTCTCATGAGCCAGCGCAGCCATTCCCACCAGGAACGGATACAAATTGGTCATCATGATCGGTTTCTCAATAGATCGGTAGATAATAAACGTGGACAACATCGTCAGCGTATCGCCCTCGCACGCCCAGATGATGTGATCCCGCTCAAAGAGCATATTCCAAGCAAGACACGGTGTCGTCTGGCTGTGGAAAGACTCATTGAGGCAGTTGGCACCCACGCCGTCCACACCGCCAATCTCATCAATCACACGCCTCACTGCAATATAAATCTTGACAGCCTTTAAATAAGCCTCTCTTGACACTCCTTCCTGATGGATATCCCAGTCGGAACAGACGGCAGCCGCTTCATCATCAGAAATCGCAGCTGCATCTTCATTGACCTCTTTCCAGCTGCGATAGATCATATCGATGCCAAATACACTCTCCATGATCTCTGTGCTCTGCTTTTCCCACCAGTAAAACTTTTTGAAAATATTCGACTGCATGCCCTCTCCGGGAGAATCCTGGAACATCAGGAACTTTGCCCCCTGATGCAGATGGCTCCTGGCTCCGATCGCTCTGAGCACCACTTTGGCAATCTCTACACTATACGGTGAAAATACATTGCATCCCAGATCCCTCAGATACGTCACAATCTCCCAGTCCCACATCTCCACTGTGCCGAACTTGGATGTCAGCACCACCATGGGATACTCCTGGTACTGTTTCATCGCCTCATCGTGACGGAACGCTGCAAAGATCATCAGCGGAAACACAATCGCATCTGCTCCCTGCGGGATCTCTTCTCCTACCTCCACAGGCGTCATAAACTCCGCCACATCAGAATAAAACTCATGCAGCAGTTCCATCTGTGCACCGTATTCCCTTTTTTCACGCTCATTCATCTCAGGAAAATACAACGGTACCAATCTTGCCTTCATGTCATTCCCCTCCTGTTCTCACTTCACGCACAATTAACGCCAGTTTTATTTTCTTTCGCTATTGTTTTATTTTGATCTTATTAAGAAAATATCATTTTCGCTATTGTTTGTCAATGTTTTTGTGCATTTTGGGGAATTTCATTTGTTTTTTCTATCGTATTTTGTTTATTCTTTAAATACGTATTTTCCCTTTCCTTTACCCTTTACCGCTATAACAACCCCCATGTCTCTGAGTTTCGCCATCACTGCCCTTGCTGTGGAAGGCGAACAAGCAAGTATTTCTTCTATTTCCTTCGTTCCAAAAATTTGATTCTTTTCTATTTCATTATATACTTTAAGAATATTTGTTTTTGATGGTTCATGATATTTTTGTTGTTCAATCGCCGATTTTATTGTATCAATCGCCGACTTTTTAGTATCAAACAACGACTTATTCGGCGCAACAGCTAACTTTTTCAGTAAATCAGCAGTTTTTTCAACAATAATTTCTTCAACACTAATTTTTTCAACATTTGAATTATAAATAACCGCCTGCAACATAAAAGCATTTGTATGATACACTGGATCTTTTAGTCCAATCTGCTCCAGCTCATTACACATACGATTAACGCCCTCACCAAATTCTTTTACAAATTTATAATTCTTTAAAAACTCTGCAATTTTAGGATTTCTGGAAAAATGTGTAAAACGTATATTATCTGCCCTTACAAGCCCCGGAAGTCTTCCTGGACTTTCGACTACTATATGATCATCAAACATTTTAATCTGAATATCTGTACCAGTAATACTGTACGCACGATGAGTAACAGCATTTACAATCAGTTCTTGCCTCACAAACTTAGGATACTCTTCATCCGTAACAAAAGTTCCATCTGGTCCTAGATATGTTTTTTCTTTTACCTGCGTATCCAAATATGCAATTGCCTCATTTATCATCTTAAGCAGTGTTCCTTCAAAAATGACATCTTTAATAACGTTCATCTCTGTTCAAATTTTTCTTCTGTTCCCTCATAACGTATAAAACGAATCCTTGCACGCGGAAAGAAATATAAACTATAAATATTGCACCGTCTGCAAGTCACTGCTGCCAAAAGGAACGCCGCATATGCAGCCAAAATATTTCAAGACCGACTCAAACCAGATAAATGAAAACAATAAGAAGCCCTTAACCATGAGTTTTATTACCCACAGCTAAGGGCTTCATTTATCATATGGATTCGCTTAAACTTTATTTTTTCATATAATTTCTTAATATCTCAAGGATCTGCTCCAGACTCATCTCCCCCTGCGGACACGCATCTTTCGCCACTTTGCTGGATACCGCATAGTGAAATACCGGAAGAAACAGCTTTTCGTCCGGTCTGTTGATCAGCTGCCGGTACAGCGGATCCCCGATCACAATTCTGAAATCCGGATCGTTTATTGCTTTCATAATCTGTGCCTCATCCTTCAGGATCAGATCTCCCTCTCCCATACAGAATTCTTCTGCGCCAAACGGCAGTCCCGCGCAGACTTTTTTCCCGGTGTGGAAGAAAATCTCTGCCCGCATACTGTTGACTGTCATCTGGTCTCCGAGAAACAGAATGCCATCCTCCCGTCCGCACATCACATTTTCATTGCCCCAGGCAAGTTCTTTTTCTTCCATCACAGCCTGTTTGACAAGCTCCATCCAGGGGATCCGGGTCTGTTCGGTGAGCGGATACCCTGCCACACAGGGCTTCCCATGCTCCTTCAGAATCCAGTCTGCCAGCAGCACTCCGCTGTATGTCACGGCCACATTCAGCGCTCCGCCGGAAAGCGTATGCAGCTGCTGCATATCTGCCTTGTCCCAGAGAGAAGCATTCACCTCTATCCCTGCCAGACTCAGCTGCCTCCTAAAGCGCTGCATCCAGTCTTTTCCATCCAGATCAAGGGGCAAATCTCCGATGATATTCAGGGAAGCAATTCCACCGTTCCTTCCCTGTGCATTCTCCCCGACTGCCTCGTCGCCTCTCCGGCTCTCAGCAACCGGAATACTGTCACGTTCTTTTGCCGAAGTGCCTCTCTCCCCATCTGCCGTATCTTTCTCCGCATCAGCCCAGAATACTCTCAGAAGTGCCTTCCCGCAGCGAAATGCTCCCTCCGGATAGAGTTTCAGTCCGGTCGTATCAAATCCAAACGTCGGAATCCCGGTTTCAGCCTGGATCCAGGCCGCCATCCCTTCCAGATCCGTCCCGATCACCATCGGTACGGGACTGCCCACCAGAGCAATAAAATTTGGCCGCAGCTTTTTTGCCGTCTCACTGATATTCTTTATAAAGCGGTCATCATTTCCCAGTCCGGCGTCCAGCTCTCGAAGACCGGAACAGTACACCAGCGCATTGGATCCGTACCATCTCGGCTCATCATAGTTGACATAATTGCCGGTGCAGCCAGCTGCGTCATGAATCACAATCATACCGCCCAGCGAAAATAATGTGCCGCATACACCGGAATAATCCGGTGCAAAAGGCGGCAGACAAAAACTGAATCTTCCCATACTTACACCACCAATCCATGATCTTCGATCATTTTTTTCAGATCAGCCTTCCGGGCAGCTGCATTCAGCAGCCCTTCCAGCATCTTTTCAAGTCCGTAATAACCGTAGTTACCCTGATCAGAGAACAAGTTTTCCACATAGGTGGCTTTTAACACATAGGCAATATCCACACCGATGCAGATCAGATCCTCCGGCACACCCGCCAGGCTGCTTTCATCCGGCCTGCACACGCTTACCTTTCCTTCTGCTGTACTGCCTGCATCCGCATCAAACACTTTGTTCCCCTGATCCGGGCTATGGCCGCTTTCCATTTCCCGGATCACCGGTATCGTATCTTCCATCAGACAAAGGATCTGCACCTGCGGATACCGCTCGATCAGATGCTCCACCCGTCCGGCATCTCCCGCCTCACGGTATCCGATATATTTCACCTGGAATCCCTGAGATAACAGAAATTCTGCCAGCTCGAACGGTGCCGTACAGGCAAAATCATCCAGCGCAATCGGCCGGCCGCCCAGCTGTTCTCTCACTCTGACCGCTGTATCTTTCAGATGGGCTTCCCGCTCATCCAGCATCCGGTAAAATTCCTCCGGAATCTTTTTTCCCAATCTCTGCTCTGCTGCTTTCGCCAGGCGCAGATATCCTTCCCTGATTTTTTCCGGCAGATAGCTGTAGTACATCCGGACTACCGTCTGATGACAGGTCTTCTCCAGCTGCTGTGCGGCAGCTTCTGCCGTCACATTCAGCACTGCATTACAGACGCTGCCCGCCATCTCCTCAAACTGCTCAAAGTTCTGGCAGCTGCCGATATGACGCACTTTTTTAAATCCCAGCATCTCTGCCAGCGGAAAAAACTCGCACTCCGGACGGATGCCTTCCAGATTGCCGATACAATTCAGGCCGCAGTCCTGTTTTTCCTGATATAGCCGTCCCAGTAACCCGAACACACTCTTATGGATCGACACCATGGGCGGAGAAGGTCTGTTGTCTGTGATCGGATTCATGTGGGCAAACAGAAAATAGGTATCCGCATGCAGTGCCTCCAGTTCCTCCGCCACGGCCTCATGATCCGTTCCGATCAGATCATCCATGCAAGTGACAAACAAGATCACTGCTCTTGGATGTATGCCGTGCCCGGCTAGACGCTCCATCAGCTGCCCTGCTGCCCGGACAATCATCTGATCATATCCCGCAATAATATCTTTTTCATCGACAAAATAATAGGAAAGCCTGTCCTTGATCCCGTGACGGATCGCTCCGAGTGACCCGTGACGCCCGCAAGCTGCCGGGCTGATAAAAAGCTCATAAGACTCTGGGATCATCATGGCAATCCGCACCATTCCCCATCCGCCGTTTCCGGGACAGATATAGTGCAGGCCGCTGTACTCACACTGTTTCAATTTTACATACCTCCCTCACAATATCTGCCAGCTGCATATATTCCTGGGCCATCGCACTCTCCGGGAACGCCTCAATGACCGTCTTTCCCTGCTCCTCTGCCCTCCAGACTGTCTCGGAGCGGGGCAGCACCTTGAGGATCTGCGTCTCCATCTCCTTGGCCGCCTGCTCCACAAGCCCCAGTTCATTCGTCACGTTTCGGGAGTTCAGGATCAGTCCTGCCATCCGCGCGTATCCTCTCCTGCCGAAATTGCGGATCGCCTGGCTGATATTGGAAGCTGCATACAGGGACATCATTTCTCCGGAAGTGACAACCAGCACATCATCCGCATATCCGCCGCGGATCGGCATTGCAAATCCGCCGCATACCACATCTCCCAGCACATCATAAAGTACAATATCCGGTTTGTAGTAATCATATGCGTGGAGCTGCTCCAGCTGCTCGAAAGCTGTGATAATTCCTCTTCCCGCACAGCCGATGCCCGGTGTGGGGCCTCCGGCCTCTGTGCAGATACATCCGCCGTATCCCTCGAATGTGATATCCTCCAGTTTCATATCATCGCCTTTTTCCTTCATCTGATCCAGCACCGTGGCAATTCTGCGGCCTCCCATCAGATTCTTTGTTGAATCCGCCTTGGGGTCACACCCAATCTGCATCACCCGATATCCCTGTTTTGTCAGTGCCGCTGTCAGATTAGAAGATGTGGTCGATTTTCCAATCCCGCCTTTTCCGTAAATCGCTATTTTTCTCATTCTGTCTCTCCTTCTTCTATATTTTCGCCCAACCCGGAGCACAGCTGAAAAAGGGTTCAAACATACTCCAGCACATCCATGGGCAAAATACTGTCATATTCCCGGTTTCCGCTCCGACACGTCAGGATCCTAGATTCGATCTCAAAATATTCCCGGATATGAGGCACCGTAATCACCTCTCTCGTATTCCCGAACAGGTATCCATCCCTGCCCATCAGCAGTGTCTTGTGGGCACAGCGGAGCGCATGCTCCGGATAATGTGTGTTGATAATAATCGCCAGATTTTCTTCTGACAGTTTCTCGATCGTATTCAATACAATCAGCTGATTTTTCATATCGAGGTTGGACTCCGGTTCATCCATAATCAGCAGCTTCGGATTTTTGATCAGCGCCCTGGCAATCAGCACCATCTGCAGCTGGCCGCCGCTGAGCGTATTGCAGGACTGATCCGCGATATCACCAAGTCCAAAGCCTTCCAGCAGCTCATATGCTCTGTCATAATCTTCTTTTTTAGGTGTTCTTCCAAATGCAATGTTCTGGGACAGTCCCATGACAACCATATTCACCGCAGAATAGCCGAACACAAGACGCTTGGCCTGGGGCACATAGCTGATATCTTTCCAGAACTGCTTCTGACTCATTCCTTCCACGCTCTCTCCCTGGATCTCTATTTTCCCCTTCTTCAGCGGAAGGAAACGCATCATGCAGCGCAGCAGTGTCGTTTTGCCAATACCGTTCGGTCCCAGGATTGCCAGTGTCTCTCCTTCTCGGACTTCAAATGAAATATCCGAAAAAAGAAGCGATTTATTTCCGTAAGAAAATCCTGCACCTGTCACTTTAATCATTCCATGCACCTCCCGTCCGGCGAAGCATCAGCGCAAAAATCGGCGCACCGATCAGCGCAGTCAGTATCGAAAGCGGAATCTCTGCCGCCGTAACACTTCTGGCCGCCGTATCAATAATTACCATATATCCGGCGCCGTTGATAATGCTGAGCGGCAGCAGCTTTTTATGATCGTTTCCCACTACCATACGGGTCAGATGCGGAACTGCCAGACCCACAAAAGAAATGACACCGCACATGGCTACTGTGGAAGCCGCAATCACTGTAGTCGCACAGATAATCACAAGGCGGGTACGTTTCAGGTTGATCCCGAGGGAAGCAGCTTCATCCTCTGAAAGAGAAATGACATTCAGCCTCCAGCGCAGCAGCCACAGCACAGACACCGCGATGCCGATCATGGGAAGCGCACGGTACACATCCGTCATTGAAGATCCTGAAAGACTTCCCATAAGCCAGTAAGTAATCGCAGGAAGTTTCTCCTCCGGATCTGCCACATATTTAATAAAGGAAGTCAGCGCCTCAAATACCGCACCCACTACCACACCGGACAGCACCAGCATCAGGGTGCCGGAATTGCCTTTCTTCTGGCTGAGAAAATATGTCAGCGCCATTCCTGAAAATCCGAAGATCAGAGCCATCACTTCCACATAGGCAAAGTGTGAGAACAGCAGAATACCAAGCGCCGCACCGAATCCCGCGCTGTAAGAAACCCCCAGAATATGGGAATTGACCAGTGGATTTCCAAACATTGCCTGCAGGCTTACGCCGGACACAGACAATCCCGCTCCCACCAGCAGCGCCATGATGATTCTCGGGATTCTCACACTCCACATGACAGTTGTAATCATCTCATTTTCCTTTCTGTTAAGGAAAAGATAGCGCAGCACCTCTGCTGCGGAAATTGAGTACCGGCCAATGCACAGCGCTCCCAGCACAATCAGTGCCAACAGCACTGCGGAGATTGCCAGTACCAGACGGTAATTTAATCGTTTCATATATTTTCTCCTAAAAAAGGACCGGCTCCGTTTCCCGGCAGGCCGATCCAGCCTGTCTCTGTGGAAATTACGGTGCCAGTCCCTTATATTACATACTTTTGTCGTGTTTCAGCGGATATGTTCAAAAATGCCAGGGCATTCCTGCTGCGAGGTACGCATCATGCGCCTGCATGACATATTTCCCCTGCGCACTTCTGCATCTGCACTCCGTTTCGGTCTGCGCAAATCCATTGTTCCCCGGACAATGTGCGCTTTGCCAGAGGCTATATCTGTTCAGTATCTGCTTATTTGTTGGAACTGCTGCTGCCGAATGAGGCTCCCTTCGCTGCCTCGGGCTGAGCATCCAGGATACCCTGTGCCTGTTCGTCAGTCACTTCATAATCATAAAACTGTGCGTAATAATCTTTGATTTCCTGGATCATGTCATAATCAAAGATCTCCGGATGCAATGTCTGAGCCATCCACTTGAACATCAGAGGGGCATCTCCTGAAGGCGGCAACCAGCGGTATACGCCCAGCGGTTCTTTGTATACTTTTCCATTCTTTACAGCAGATACGTTGGACCAGTCCTGCCCCTCAATCGTATTGTTGTAAAGATCCTCCGGCATGGTATCTGTGAATGTGGTCAGAATAATGATATCCGGATCCCACTCATATACCTGTTCCATATTGACATCCGCAAAGGAATCCAGCTCTGCGCCTACATTGATGCCGCCTGCCGACTCAATCCAGTATCCTCCATAGAAGTTGGAACCACACACGGAAATCTGTTCTTTGCTGTGGTTGTACAGATACATAACGCGGGGCTTGTCCTCATCTGCCACATCTTTCAGCTGCTCTTCCACATCGGCCTTCACAGTATTGGCATACTCGATGACACCCTCTGTATTTCCGGTTGTACCGAAAATCTGTCCCATGATATCCAGCCAGGTGCTCAGAGTCGCGATGACATCTCCGCCTTCTGCCCCCTTTACACCTACTGCCGGAATCCCAACAGAAGTCAGTGCCTCATACTGATTTTCATACTCAGCCCAGTAGATGACTACGTCCGGATCCAGCTTCAGAAGCTCTTCCACATTAATGTCGGTTCCCTCGATGAAATTGTCAGCAATACCTACCAATTCCGGATACATCGCTGCCATAATAGAATTTTCGATGGCGCTGGTTGAACCCGGATGCACGCCCTTCAGATTTTCGATCGGTGCTCCGGTCAGAGCATAGATGCTGGGCAGCGGCAGTGCAGTCAGTACCACGCTGTCAATCTCTGTCGGCACCTGTACGTCTCTTCCGTTCATGTCTGTAACAGTAATGTAGTCTTCCGTGTTCTCATCTGCCATTGCAGCAGGTGCAGCGATGCAGGCTATTGCCATCGCAGCGATGCAGCTCAGGATAAGTAATCTTTTTTTCATCCTTCTGTCCTTTCTGTGTGTAATGATTAGATCGTTCTTATTTTAATTAGTTTTAACTAATCTTGTGCTATTCTATCCTACCGCACAGGGATCTGTCAATCCGGGTTATCGGTAACATTTTCTCATTTTTATCAGGCAAAGATCTGCCAACCGCCTTCGAGGCCTATTTACAGGCCATTCGGTGCATTCCCAGAGGAAAGCTCCTGTTCTTCCAGAAAAAACTTTCATGGTTATGACAAACGACAACTTTTACCATTTTCCGCAAAAGAAAAGAGCGAGGAATACCATTTTTCTGCATCCCATCGCTCTTTTTCTGATTTTATTCTCTTTTTATTCTCAGACAGTCTCCACCGGAGCTTTTGAAATTTGGGTCTTCCTGACCGTCTCCACTAAAGCTTTCTGAAATTTCGGTCTTTCCAACCGGCCTGCACCTCTCTCACTCGATCTGGCTCACAGCATCCAATACTTCATGGTAGCGTTTTTCTACCTCTGCCATTAGCTCTTCGCAGCCGGTGACATCCCTTCCTCTCAGCTGCTCGGTGATCGCTGCGCTGACCTCATAGAGTCTGTCAAATCCCAGATTCAGGCACACACCTTTCAGAGTATGGGCCGCCCGGAATGCAGTCTCCCCGTCCTTTGCCGCCAGTGCATCTTTCAACTGCCGGAAACTGGGATCGCCGGCGAATTTCATCGCAAAGCGCCTGACCAGAGCTTCGCTGCCCAGTCTTCCCATCACTTTTCCAAAATCCGACTCAATTGATTCGTAGCACTCTCTGACTGTCATTTTATTCCTCCCATGGCTTCTTTACCATAATAAATCTGTTCTCCGACATGATCTGTTTCCGCTCGGTAAGATGCCGGCTCCACTGTAAAAAAATGATACGTGTCTGCTCCGCCGTCGGACATCAGCTCATGCTTCATCCTGTTCTGAATATCGGAGAGACATTCCAGCAGCAGCGGATTAAATGCACCGCACTCTCCGTTCATGATCATCTCAATCGCCTTTTCATGCGGGAATGCCTTTTTGTAGACACGCTCGCTCACCAGAGCGTCGTACACATCTGCCAGTGCCACCACCTGCGCCGCGATCGGGATCGCCTCTCCCTTCAGACCGTCCGGATATCCTTTGCCGTCATACCGCTCATGATGCCAGCGGCAAATCTGATAGGCCATCTTTACAAGCGGCTCGTTCTGAAAAATCCCCAGATTTTCCAGCATGGACGCACCGATCAATGTATGCGTCTTCATAGTCTCAAACTCTTCCTGTGTCAGCTTTCCGGGCTTATTCAGCAGCTTTTCATCGATACCGATCTTTCCGATATCATGCAGAGCCGAAGCCAGCGCAATCATATCCTGCTGCGCCCAGGACAGCTGATAGCGGTTCGTCTTGCTGCACAGCCTTTCCAACAGCAGACCTGTCAGAATATTAATATGACGCACATGCAGGCCGCTCTCCCCATTCCGGAACTCCACGATTTGGCTCAGGATACTCACCATAATATGGTTGTTCTTTTCCTTCTCATACAGCTGATCCGACACCAGCGACATCAGCCTTCTCTGCTTGGCATAGAGTTTGATTGTATTGAATACTCTCTGATATACGACCTTTGCATCAAACGGACGGCTGATATAATCGGAAACACCCAGCTCGTACGCCTGTCTGATATAATTCTCCGAATCTTCGCTGGAAATCATGATAACCGGAATATCCTCAATCCAGTGATTGCGGTTCATCTGTCCGAGCACTTCAAATCCGTCCATCTCCGGCATCACAATATCCAGCAGCACCAGAGAAATCCCCATGCCATACTGCTCCAGCATCTGAACACATTCCCGCCCGTTGCACACCTCAAGGACCCTGAAGTCATCCCTCAGCATCTCTCTGAGAATCTCACGGTTCAGCTCCGAATCATCTACAACCAGCAGCATCTGTTTCATCTTCTCCTGATCATACTGTTCAGACCCCAAATCGCCGCTGCTCTCTGTCACTACCGTATCCTTGCGGTTCTTAGCCCGGTACATCAGCTTGTCTGCTCTCCGGACCGCGCTCTCCATCGGTTCTCCTTCGGCCAGCACGCCTCCGATACTCACAGTCAGCTGAATGTTGGCGCATCCCGGTATCCTGGCCTCCTGAATCTTGTATTTGATCTGACGTAGCTTCTTATCAAAGATCTCCTTGGTCACATCGGGCATTACCAGAAGGAACTCATCGCCGCCGTAGCGGATCAGCATATCCGTCTTACGGATACATTTCCTGATCTGAGTCACCATTTTCTCCAGCGCCAGATCCCCTGTGTCATGTCCGTAGGTATCGTTATAGAGCTTGAAATCATCCATATCAATCATCGCCACACCGGCATTGCGGATTCTTTTTTTTAACTTCTCTTCAAAATATCTCCGGTTTAATACACCTGTCTGTGCGTCCTTGTACAGCTTGTCCTTAAAACCGGCAAGCTTGTCTATCAGTTTCTCACGACCTTCTTCATCCAGCATATTCTCCTCTTCCAGAGGCTGTACCAGCTCCATCACATAAGGCTTGCCGTCAATCTCCAGATATCTCGCCGTGACCTGATAGATATCCGTTCCCTGAAATTCCAGTTTGTATTTTTTCGTTTTTTCTTCCAGTGCCGCCGCACTGATACAGTTTTCGCAGGGATGATCCTTGTTCCAGAACTTGTAGCACGGACAGCCCGGACATCTTTCCGGGTCCAAAAGCCCTTCCCTGATCTGGCCAATTTCATTTTTTTCAAGCAGACGTACAACTTTATACACCCTTTTAAAATACTCCATCTCCTGCTGCGCCTGCTCCATCGTCACAGAAACAACCGTATTTTCTCCCTTACTCATAACTTTTCTCCTAAAAAACGCAAAAACAGACATAATTAGTCCTAAATTCAATTTATTTTATCAACTTTCCAATGTCAGTACAAGTTTTTTCTACAAAATGATGCAAAAATGAATAAAATATCGGTTTCTAACTGGTTAGTCATATTTTTTTATTTCACAGAAAATTGCGTCCTGTGAAATAAAAAGCCTGCTGCGAGGTGCGCAGGGCAGCAGGAATGCCGGAAAAGTCTGTCAATATCGGTATTTTCCTTGACAATCTCTCTCTTCTGCTGATAAGATAAATATCTTTGATCAGAAGATTTTCTGACATTATGAATGAGAACAGGAGAAATCTGATATGCTGAAAGTATGGATTACCGGATCCGGCGGCCAGATCGGTGCTGCGATCAACGATGTGCTGGATCCGCTTGAAATTGAAGTATTTAACACCGATCTGAACGAACTGGATATCACACAGACAGACGACGTACTGCATTTCGGTGAAATCAACCGCCCCAATGTAATTATCAACTGTGCTGCCGTCACCGACATTGCCCTCTGCCAGAGCAACCCAGAGCTGGCCTACCGGGTCAATGCCCTGGGAGCCAGAAATCTCAGTATTGTAGCCAAAAATGTAAATGCCAAATTTGTACAGCTCTCCACTGATGATGTATTCGACGGCCGGAGCAGCCAGCCCTACACGGAATTTTCACCTGCCAGCCCGGCAACCGTCTACGGCCAGTCTAAATACGCCGGCGAGCAGTATGTAAAAGAATTTACCCAGAAACATTTCATTATCCGCAGCAGCTGGGTCTACGGACAGGGCGACAATTTTGTCACCAACCTGCTGGCAGCTGCCCGCCTGGGTGAAACGTTTACGGCCGCTTCCGATCAGATCGGAGCTCCCACCAGCGCCAGAGATCTGGCCCGGATTATTCTGTATCTGATTCACACCAATGAATATGGCACCTACCATGCCACCTGCCGCGGGACATGCAGCCGCTATGAATTTGCACAGGAAATCCTCAGACTGTCGGGCCTTTCCACTCCGCTGCGGGCTGTTCCGTACAGTCAGATCGAACAGTATTCCAACCGCCCGGCCTGCGCCGTGCTGGATAATTTTATTCTCCGGATCATTGATGTATATGATATGCCTCACTGGAAGGATTCCCTGAAAGAATATCTGGAAGAAGGAGGTATCTGATGACAGAAAACAGACAGAAAAACTCAGAAAATCCGAATAAAAACAACACTTCCGTTCCAGGCAGTAAAACGCCGGGCGGCAGCAGGAAAGACAACTCAACCAGAAAAGCAGTTAAAAATAAAAAGAAAAAATCCGGCCTTACTTCCCGGATTTTCATTGCCCTTCTGGCAGGCATTGTGCTGGGAACCATTCTGCATTATCTTATTCCAGACGGCTACATCAAAAACACAATCCTGGTTGACGGAGTGCTCTATATCATCGGGCAGGGTTTTATCAAGCTGATGAAAATGCTGGTCGTTCCCCTTGTGCTCTGCTCCCTGGTCTGCGGAAGTATGGCTATCGGAGATACAAAAAAACTCGGATCTGTCGGCGTGCGCACACTGCTGTTCTATCTGGCAACCACAGCCATAGCCGTAGCCGTAGCTCTCAGTGTCGGCAATCTGATCAACCCCGGTGTTGGCCTGGATATGAACAGCATCCAGACCGGTTCCTCCACTGTGGAAACGATGACCTCCACCTCATTTTCTGAGACGCTCCTGAACATCATCCCGGATAATCCGTTCCGCTCCCTGGCAAACGGAGAAATGCTGCAGGTCATTGTATTTGCACTGGTTCTGGGTGTGATCCTGGCCAAACTGGGCGACCGTGCCGAGACTGTTGCCAGCCTTTTTACACAGTTTAACGATATTATGATGGAAATGACCATGATGGTAATGGCTCTGGCTCCCGCCGGCGTATTCTGCCTGATTGCCAGAACATTCGCCAATATCGGATTTGATGCATTCCTGCCACTGGCCAAATATATGATCGCCGTGCTGATTGCCCTTGCGCTACAGTGCTTCGGTGTCTACCAGATCCTGCTGAAACTGTTCACAGGACTCAATCCGATCCGCTTCATCAAAAAGATGTTTCCGGTTATGGCGTTTGCATTTTCCACTGCAACATCGAATGCAACGATCCCGCTCTCCATTGATACTCTGGCCAACAAAGTCGGCGTATCCAAAAAAATTTCGTCCTTCACGATTCCTCTCGGAGCTACAATCAATATGGACGGAACCTCCATCATGCAGGGTGTGGCTGTCGTGTTCGCCGCCCAGGCATTCGGCATTCATTTAAATCTGTCCGACTACCTCGTTGTGATCGGCACGGCTACCCTCGCCTCCATCGGCACAGCCGGTATCCCCAGTGTGGGACTTGTGACCCTGACTATGGTATTTAATTCTGTTGGACTGCCGGTTGAAGCCATCGGTCTGATCATGGGTATCGACCGTATCCTGGATATGGCCCGAACTGCCGTCAACATTACCGGAGACGCCGTATGCACTACAATTGTGGCGCATCAGAACAATGCACTGAACCGGGAAATTTTTAACCGGGCAGAATAAAGCGTATCCCCAATTGCAATTTTCCATATGATAAAGGAGCTGCCGCGAGTCAAATCCCCGCCTCAGGCAACGAAATATCTGACTTTCGCAGCAGCTCCGTATTTTTCTGAAACATCAAATTATCTGCCATTTTTCTGAAATTTTGGTTGACTCTCACAAAAAAAGTATTACAATAAAATATGTATGTAATTATTCAACAATAAACTGGGGGCTATAATTTTCTGATTTCAAATATAGTGCAAATGTTTTCTATTTGCCTCGTAATTTTTCCGGGTCTGAAACATTTCCCCATTTTTATAAAATTCTACTTTTATTGCAACACCTACATCACAAACAAGGATGATTTTATGAAACTGTTTTCGCTTACCAGACAGCAGCCTATCTCCCATGATCTTCAGGAAAAGTGGCTGCTGTTTTATTACAAAATCCATCTTGCCAGCCTGATTGTATCGGCCATCATAGAGCTTTTGCTTTCCATCATACTGTATCTGTCAGATCAGATCCAGGCTACCCGATCCGTCTACCTGGCAAAATACCTATTTATCCCCATTACCTGTAATGTTCTTCTGGTTCTGGGCAGCCGCCACGCACTGCATAACACGCGTCTGAGCGGAAGGGTCCGCTCCTTCCTGATCTCCGGCTTTATGATGCTCAGCTGCAGCGTACTGTATACCTTTCATTCGATATTCACTTCGCTGCCCGTCATCTTTATAGTTCCCGTGCTCATTGCATCGGTTTACGGCGATTATCTGCTGACCGTTTCTCTGTCCGTGTCCGGTCTGATCCTGCGCGTATATTCTGAGCTTATGATTACCTGGGATCCCACCAAAAAATCCCTGTGGCAGACGGATGCGCTGGGGATCCTTGACTTTTTTCTCTCTGTCATACTGCTGGCCTGCATCTACGCTGCAATTGTGGTGATTACCTCCTTTGAATATGAAAAAAATGCAGCCTATCTGGAGAAAACACAGGAGAAAGTCCGCCTCCTGAACAAGATAAAAACCGATCCTCTCACAGGTCTGTATAACCGGCTGGCGCTGGAGCAGCAGCTTCAGCAGATCTGTTCAGAAGATATTGCCGGACAATGGATTATGGCCATGTGCGACCTGGATCATTTCAAAAAGATTAACGATACGCTGGGACATCCTACCGGAGACACCTGCCTGAAACTCATAGGCAGTATCATGCAGCAGGCAGCCCCCCAGGTAACTGCATTCCGCTACGGAGGCGATGAGTTCTGTCTCCTGTTTTCAGACACTGATCTGGACAGTGCCGTGTCCGTCTGCCGACAGATCCAGGACAGACTCCTCACGGACAAGCCGCAGGATATTCCACTGACGCTCTCTCTGAGCTTCGGGCTTGCCAGAGGCTTCCGCAATATCAGTCCGAAGGATTTTCTGGAACTGGCGGATCAGGCGCTCTACAGTGCCAAACAGAACCGCGGCTCTATCCATGTGATGCCGTCCGTTCTGTCATAAAAATCATAAACCGTTTTCCTTGTCACAAGCGGTGAAGCCATGGTCTCCCCATCCTCGCGCGCATCCCCCGGAGTGATCTATTCGCCCGGACAGAAAAAGAGACTATGACGCCGGAATGCCGGGGCACTCCTGAATGTGTTCTGTTTTCTTTTGCCTATCTTCTTGCCATAATTTTTGTACGCTTCCGGAACCACCGATTTGGCAGAGAAAATACGGCAATGATCCCAAACACAATGGCACCGATTGATTTAAGCACAGCAAGCCCCTGACTGACACCGGATGCCGTATCGCCGATCATCAGATTATAAATCATATCGTAAAGTCCAATTCCCGGCACAATCGGAAATATCCCCGGTATCATAATCACATTGGTGGGTACCTTACGCACCACAGCCAGAATCCTCGCAAGCAGTACAATCATTATGGTTGCCGCAAGGGATGCAACAGCCGCGGAGCTGCGCTCCAACGTCACCGCATACACGACCCAGCCGCTTCCTCCCACAAGACCACAGACCAAAAGCTGCTTTGCCGGTACAACAAACATAATGCCGAACGCCACTGTACCGACAAATGCCGCCACCGTTTCCAGCAAAAGACTCATCTCAGACACCTCCCACGCCCAAAATCCGGAATGCAATGCATACGCCTGCCGCGATGCAGATAAAAATCAGCAGTGCATCCAGAAGACGTATGCTCCCCGAAATATAATCACTATCTGCAATGTCACGGATCCCGTTCACAAACGCCACTCCGGGAATCATCGGAATAATCGCACCCATGATTGCTTTGTCTAAATGATCCACTACCCCAAGACGCAGCAGCAAAATACATCCCGAAGTCACCAGAATTCCTCCCAGCGTATAAAGCACCACTTTCGGGAGTGCGTATCGCTCCACTGTCATAAAAAAAAGCCACAGAAGCAGTCCCATCAGAAACGCTCCGAAACAATCCTTTCCGTCTCCTCCAAACAGATAGCAGAATGCCCCCGCTCCCACACCGGAGGCCGCCACATACAGCCATATATTTTTCTTTCCGCCATCCCGGATCTGCTCAAGCCGTGCAAGAGCCTGCTCCAGCGGCAGATCTTTCTGCTCAATATCTCTGGAAAGACTGTTCAGCTCGCACAGCTTGCTCATATCTACACTGATCTGCGGAATGTGCTGGAAGCTGACATTTTTTGCTTCCTCACCTTTCTCCAAATTGACAAACACACCATTCGAAATAATAAAAATCTGACGGCCCGTCACACCATAGTGCAGCGCAATCCGGTTCATTGTATCTTCCACCCGCGAAATCTCTGCCCCGCATCGGATTAACTCCTCTCCCACACCGGCTGTCAGTCTTAAAATCTTTCTCAGTTCTCCCACAATATACCCCTTATCTCTATGAGATGGTCTATCCCATACCTGTTGTTCAGAAAAGATTTGCAATGCTCCATGTCCAAGCCGATTTCTACAGTCAAGCGGATATTTGCAATCCGCTTTGCTGTCTGCCCATAACCGACTAACTCCTACTGACACAAGCAAGTCCCCACCCGCTGCTTATTGCTTTTCGCAATTGAAGCAGGGGACTTACTTGCTTCAGTTAAAACTTTTCTTGCTGCCTTATGATTTCCGCTAATACCGATAACAGCCTATCGATTTGGATTGGCTTTGCTATATGACCATTCATTCCGGCTGCAATAGCATCTCTCTTATCTTCCTCAAATGCATTTGCTGTCATTGCAATGATAGGTATGCATGCCTTATCCGGCAAATGCCTGATTGCCTGGGTCGCTTTATAACCGTCCATTTTGGGCATCTGGATATCCATGAGGATCATATCATACGTACCCGCCGGCATCTTTTCTATCCTGTTTACACACTGAATGCCATCCTCCACACGTTCTGTCTTAAGACCGGCACGCTCAAGTATTGCCTCTGCGATCTCCGCATTCAAATCATTGTCCTCTGCCAAAAGGATATTCCTGCCTTTAAGGATTTCCATATCTGATTCAAGATTTTCAATATGCTTTTTTTCATAATAGTCTTCATCCGCTATCCTGTGTTTTAGCGTAACTGTAAAGATGCTGCCCTTTCCAAGCT
>CAKRNX010000015.1 GCA_934371475.1 uncultured Lachnospiraceae bacterium | reverse complement strand
CGATCTGCAAGCCCCACTTTGCGGTATATTTTGCCCTTATTCGGTTGACGTAGCCCCGCTACGCCGCCCTCATTCGGGCGAAATCCCCCACAAATTGGAACTCGCAGCTCACAAAAAGCCTTTTTCAAACACGCTCTAGTGTTATGGAGTTGTGAGTTTGTGAGTTCCGGTACGTGAAGAAGTTTGTTCAAAGATACTCCGAGTGACAGAAAATAAGTCAGCAGAAAAAGTCTCATATTATTTTATAAGCGGAAAAATATAATATAAAAACAAAAATAAAAAACCATTGCATTTATTCGTGATATGTGATAATATACTCACATATCAAACAAAGAAGATCACAGAAAGGTTATAACGATATGGCAAGACTGTGGTTCAGAGTATGATGACAGGAGGGATGTGATTGTATCTGATGGTAGTGCTGCTGATTTCCCTGACGGGGACAGCCGTACTGACGGATCTTCGGGATCGGGTGATCCCCAACGATTTGATTGTGACCGGCCTGTTTTGTGGGCTGACGGGACAGATTTTTATCAGGGGGATGAGAGGAGCGGCCGACTGGGCAGGCGGGGCGGTTATGCCGCTGCTGGTTCTTGGTATTCTTTTCTATTTCCGTATGATGGGAGCCGGAGATATCAAGCTTTTGTGTATGATTGGAGGATTTCTGGGTTCCCGATATTCTTTGCAATGCATTTTTTATTCAATTCTTTGCGGCGGAGCAGTTTCAGCCGTACTGATCATAAAAAGAAACAATCTTTATTCGCGTCTTTTTTATTTCAAGACTTATGTAGAGTTATTTGTAAAAACAAAACAATGGAGTTCCTATCTGTGCGGGAACGATGAAGATGGCCGTTTCTGTTTCTCAGTCCCTGTTTTAATGGGATTATTCTGTACCCTGGGAGGTGTTTTATGAAGTGAAAAAAAGTATTTTCGCAATATGTGACCTTGAGGCATCGTATGCCAGGAATCTGACAGAGTATATGAATGAGCGAAGGAATACGCCGTTTGAGGTACAGGCATTCACCAACGTGGAGAGCCTGAAAGCGTTTGCCGGGGAAAATCATATTGATCTGCTGCTGATTTCGCCGGATGCCATGTGTGAGGAGATCAGGAAGCTGGATGTAGAGAGAATTATTATGCTTTCCAATGGAGAACCGCTGGGTAACCTGGAGGAACCCTGTATTTATAAATATCAGCCTTCAGACTGCCTGTTGGCTGAGGTGATGAATTACTATGCCAGAACAAGCCCTCAGCTTCAGCCGTCGGCATTGCCGGACACGGGGATGAATATTATAGGGATTTATTCTCCGCTGGGCAGGGTGGGCAAAACGTCGCTGGCGCTGGTTATGGGGGAGATCCTTGGGGAAAGAGAAAAAGTTCTTTATCTGAATTTGGAAGACTATAACGGATTTGAAGCGCTTTTTCTGCAGAATTATCCGTCAGATATTTCAGATTTGATTTATTTTGCACGGCAGAAAGAGGGAAATCTCATTTATAAACTGAACGGCATGATACAGACATTTCATCACCTGGACTATATTCCGCCGGCATTTTTACCGGGAGATCTAAAAAATGTCAGATATGAGGAATGGGTGGATTTTCTGGGAAAAACAGCCGGGAATACAGAATATGACACGCTGATCCTCGATTTTGGGCATCAGATCGATGAGACATTTCAGCTGCTGCGATACTGCCGCAGGATATATATGCCGGTGTTAGATGATGTAATTTCCAGAGCAAAGCTGTTTCAGTTTGAAAAAAATGCCAGTGTACTGGAATGTACGGATATTCTGAAAAAGACAGTACAGATTCAGCTTCCGGAATGGAAACTGCCGGAGAATGGAAGAGACTGGCTCGCGGTGCTGGTAAAAGGAAAACTGGGACAGTATGTAAGGCGGCTTCTGGACGGGGAGGGACAGGAAGAAAGATCTGCGGCAGAGTTCCCGGAGGAGAGCGCCGGAGGCTTCAGGGGGAACCGATATGGCGGATGAGAGATTCCGACAGCTGAGAAAACTTCTGATGGAGCAGCTGGAACAGTACAGAGAGATTAGCGACGAAGAGATTTACGAGATGATTGATCAGCTGCTGCTGTGCGGGGAGCGTGATCTTTATGTTCCGCTGGCCAGAAGAGTCGAGATGAGAACAGAACTCTTTAATTCTGTACGGCGGCTGGATATTCTGC
Source organism: uncultured Lachnospiraceae bacterium (assembly GCA_934371475.1). GTDB lineage: Bacteria > Bacillota > Clostridia > Lachnospirales > Lachnospiraceae > Merdiplasma. The sequence goes on along the minus strand of CAKRNX010000015.1, from coordinate 23,586 downwards.
AGGAGCTTGTAGACGATGATACGGTTACTGAGATTATGGTGAACGGGACCGACGGGATTTTTATTGAGCAGGCCGGTCAGCTGCGGCGCTGGGAAAAGAGTTTTACCTCAAGGGAAAAGTTGGAGGATATTGTGCAGCAGATTGTGGCAAAGTGCAACAGAGTGGCCAATGAGGCCGTTTCGATTGTCGACGCGCGTCTGGAGAACGGGGCCAGGGTCAACGTGGTGATGGCACCTGTGGCGATCAACGGACCGGTGATTACGATCCGTCGGTTCCCGGATCATCCGATATCGATGGAGCAGCTGATTTCCTGGAATGCAGTTTCTCAGGAGGCGGCAGATTTCCTGAAGGATCTGGTGATTGCCGGATATAACATTTTTATCAGCGGTGGTACCGGGTCCGGGAAAACCACGTTTTTGAACGCGCTGTCACATTATATTCCGGAGGATGAGCGGATTGTGACAATTGAAGATAATGCGGAACTTCAGCTGCAAAATGCGGCTAATCTGGTTCGCCTGGAGGCGAGAAAGGCCAACGAGGAGGGGGAAAATGAAGTGATGATCAGAGATTTGATCAAGACAAGTCTGCGAATGAGGCCGGATCGGATTATTGTGGGCGAGGTGAGGGGAGATGAGACGATTGATATGCTGCAAAGCCTGAATACCGGTCATGACGGATCTCTGAGTACCGGACATGGGAATAACCCAAGAGATATGCTGTCCAGACTGGAGACGATGGTTCTGATGGGAATGGAGATCCCGGTTCAGGCAGTTAGGCGCCAGATTGCATCGGGCATTGATATTATGGTGCATCTGGGAAGGCTGCGGGATAAAAGCAGAAAAGTGCTTGAGATACTGGAGATTACGGGATACGACTGTGCAGCCGGAGAAATTACCGTCAGTACATTGTATGCATTCGAGGAATACGGGATGGACGGAAATGGGAAGATACAGGGCAGTCTGGTAAAAAAAGGCAGTCTTCGGAGCCGGCAGAAGCTGGATAGAGCGGGAATTACGCTTGGGGAAGGAGGATAGTCTGTATGCAGGATTATGGAACATACCGTATGTCGTGCAGGGAGACACTGAAGTATATTCTGATGTATCTGCTTCTGGACGGGATGATTAGCTATCTGTTTTTCAGGTCATGGGTTGCCTGGATCGTGCTGCTGCCTGGAAGTTTGATTTTTCTGAAAAGAGGAAGAGAGAGACTGGCGAAGCAGAGATTGCTTATGATGCAGACGCAGTTCCTGACGGGAATGCAGCTTGTCTGTACCTCTCTCCAGGCGGGATACGCAGTAGAGAATGCATTTCGGGAAGCCCTGAAAGAGCTGAGAAAAATTTATCCGGAACAGTCGTTTATCGTAAAAGAATTTGGATTTATTACCGGGCAGAATGAGCTGAACCGAAGCATAGAATCGCTGCTGATGGATCTGGGAAAGCGAAGTCATGCGGAGGATATCCGGAATTTTGCAGAAGTATTTTGTACAGCAAAAAGAACCGGCGGAGACCTGATTACCGTGATACGCAATACGGTTTCCTGTATTCAGCAGAAGCAGGAAACCAGAATGGAGATAGAGACAAATCTTGCGGGAAAAATCATGGAACAGAATATGATGAGCATGATTCCGGTAGGTATTCTGGGATATGTCAATATGACTTCACCGGATTTTCTGGAAGTCATGTATTGTGAGCCGATGGGACGGAGTGTTATGGGATTTTGCCTGGCTGTATACCTGACGGCATATCTGTGGGGCAAAAAAATTATGGAAATACCGGTATAGTCGGAATGCCATTTTTCTTTTGCAGGGAAGTACGTCCTGTGAAAGAAAAAGCCTTCTGACAATATGGATTATCGGATGAAAAACAGAAAGGAATGTGCATGGGAAAACCGAAAAATCCGCTTCTTGGAGTCGGACGCTTCCTTACGGATAAACTGAAACTGGATCATCCGGAAGGGAAAAATAAGGGGCTTGTCGGAGATATCAAAGCGCTGGAACGAACAGACCAATCTGCATCACGGGATTATTTTGCCGGAAAGATTGCGGACTGTCTGCTGGTGGTCGGCGTGATGGGGGCAGTCTGCCTGCTGATATTTCTGACAACGGGCAGCGGCAGCAGGATTGTGGAGAACAACCAGCTGGAGCGGCCGGGTTACGGGATGGGTGACAGAGAAGAGGAGCTGACGGTACAGCTGGAAGGCGAGACGGAAGAGAGAACGCTGACAGTGACCGTGCAGGAGCAGAGGTACAGTAAAGAACAGACAGAGTCATTGCTGGAGCAGAGCAGACAGCAGGCAGAGGATGGGATAAAAGGAGAAAACAGTTCGCTGGATGAAGTAAGGAGCAGACTGAATTTTCCGGCAAATTTTGCAAATGGAGCGGTAACGGCAGAATGGCTGACCATGCCGTATGGGGTGATTGGTGATGATGGAGAGATCCTGAGTGAGCCGGATGAGGAAGGAACGCTGGTTGAGATACAGCTTACGCTTTCCTGTCAGGGAGAGGAGTTGATTTATGAGACAGCGGCCAGAGTTTATCCTCCGGTGTTGACGGAGGAAGAGAGGCTTATAAAGGAGATTTCCAAAGAGGCAGACAAGGCAGATGCGGCCAGTTCTGATCAGAGTGTGATGCGTCTTCCGGAAGAAGTAGACGGACGCAGAGCAGTCTGGAGTATGACAGAGGAACCGGTGCTGCCGCTGTTTCTGATGCTGATGCTGGTGCTGCCGATGGGACTTTGGGTACAGCGAGACCAGAAGGTTCGTCAGAAAGCAAGAGAGCGGAAACTTCAGATGAGAATGGATTATTCAGATCTGATGTGGAAAATGACAATGCTTCTCGGTGCAGGACTGACAATTCGCGGAACTTTCTCCAGGATTGCGGCAGAATACAGACGGGATAATGCCGGAAACTGTCGTTATGTCTATGAGGAGATAGTGTTTACCGTGCTGGAAATGAAAAGCGGAGTACCGGAAAGCACAGCTTATGAGAATTTCGGGCGTCGGTGTGATCTTCCGCAGTATATCAAGCTGGGATCTCTTCTGTCACAAAATCTGAAAAAGGGTTCCAGAGGTCTGGCATCTGTCCTGGAGAAGGAGGCCTCATCTTCTATGGAGGAAAGGCAAAATATGGCCAGAAAAATGGGGGAACAGGCGGGAACAAAGCTTCTGTTTCCGATGATGCTTATGTTTGGAATTGTACTGGTTGTTCTGATTGTTCCGGCTTTTCTGTCTTTCTGACCAGATAGCGAAAAGGCGCAGATCTGGCAGTCTGCCATAGGCAGAACAAAGAAAAAATATGCAGCAGTACAGTTATGAAAGAAGAGACGGAGGCTGAAATATACTTGGGGGTATGGCTCCCGTCGGGATATTGAATGCGGGCAGCAAAAGAGGATTGCGAATGTCCGCTTTACAATGACTGTGAATTGCAGGACTGGATGCGAAGCAAAGAAATAGGAAGTGAAAGAAGGGAAAAGGAGGAATTAAGATGAATTGCAGTGAACACATCCGGGAATTTGGCCGGGATGAGAGCGGTGTAGGAGTTGTAGAGATCATATTGATCCTTGTGGTACTGATTTCTCTGGTAGTGCTGTTCAAAAAACAGCTTACCAGTGTCGTAAATTCAATTCTGGGAAAAATTACAAGCCAGAGCAACAGCATTTAAACAAATTGTAAACTGTAGTACGGCATAGGTGAGAGGAGAGGTGCAGATGAGAAGGCATGAAGTAAAAGGGACGATTACAGTTTTTCTGAGTCTGCTCAGTGTGATATTTCTGTCGCTTATCTGCACTGTAATTGAGTCTGCCAGAGTTGCAGGAGCTAGGGCACAGACCGCCAATATTACTGATATGGGAAATTATTCGGTATTTAGCGAGTATGAAAAAAAGCTGTTGGAAAAGTATGAGATTTTTTCAATAGACGGATCGTATGGAACCGGAGAGTTTTCCATAGATAAAGTAAATGAACGGATGAAGCAGTTCATGAATCGAAATCTGCCGACAGAAAGAAGCGGAGTCCGGGGCGGCGGTTTTGACCCCTGGCGTCTGCAGATCGATAACTGTGAGATTGAAGAGTATGCGCTTCTGACAGACAATAATGGAGAGGCATTTTATCAGCAGGTTGTATCTTATATGAAAAATACAGCTGTGTCAGGTGCAGTGGGAAAGCTGTACCAGTATCATCATGATGCGCAGACCTCTCAGAGTAATCAGGGGGAGTATGACAGGAGAAAAAGGTCTTCTGATCAGGAGATGAAGCAGCTGGAGCAGCAGGAAGAAGAAAAAAAGAAGGAACTGCAGAACCAGGTAGTGACGGATCTTACAGTGACAGATCCCGGCACGGTGGAAGAGATAAAAAAGGAGAATCCTCTGAGAGCGCTGAGCCGTCTGAGAAGAAAAAGTACGCTGGATATTGTATGCGGAGGAAAACAGATTTCTGAGAAAAGGATAAAAAGACATGGAGTGCCTTCTCTGAGAAAGCTGCAGAAGGGTTCTATGGAGATAAAAAAGGAGAACAGCGGTCTGACATCAGACCTGCTTTTTCGGGAGTATCTGCTGGATCATTTTCCAAATTATCTGGATGGGGAACACAGCGGAAAGCTGGACTATCAGATTGAGTACATAATTGGCGGAAAGCGGACGGACAGAGGAAATCTCTCCGCAACAGTGCAGAAACTGCTTTGGCTGAGGGAAGGGGCAAATTATCTGTACTGTGTGCAGGATGAGGCAATGAGTGCGGAGGCCGGCGGACTGGCGGCGCTCCTGATTGGGTGGACCTGTATTCCGGAGCTCATCCCGGTGATGAAACATGCGCTTTTACTGGGATGGGCTTATGGAGAGAGTCTGCTGGATGTCAAGACGCTGATGGACGGCGGAAAAGTGGAGCTGTTTAAGATGCCGGGATCATGGAGATTGTCTCTGGAGCAGCTGGGAAACATCGGAGAACTCCTGGAGCTGGATGGAAGCGGACAGCAAAACGGTATGGGATACCAAGATTATCTGAGGATCCTTCTAAATCTGCAGGGAACATCGACACAGCAGAAGAGGGCACTGGATTTGATTGAGCTGGATATCAGCAGCCAGCCGGGACTCTCCAATTTTCAGGCAGATCACTGTGTAGTAGGAATAAAAGAACAGACAGACTGGGTGATACATCCTGTGTTCTGGCGGGTGCCGGCAGTTTTCCTGAATGCTGCACCGGAGGTGCTGTCTGTGCAGGTGCAGAGCAGATTTGAATATTAGAATTAAAAAGCGGGGTGAAAAGGAGTGCTCTTTGGACATCAACTTCATGTCAAGAAATCATATCTTAACTATATTCAAGTGTCAGATTTAAAAAGAAAGGAAACATTCTCTCCCAGAAAAACCCGGCAGATCAAAGATGGAAAAAGAGAATTCTTTTTTGCCCCGCTGAGAGGAAGTTTAACAGTAGAAGCTGCACTTATTCTGCCGGTTTTTATTTTCTGTATGGTGGTTTTTCTTCAGGCAGGGAGAGTCATGGAGACGGCATCGCGTTTCGGAACGGCACTGTGTGAAACAGCGGAGCAGATTGCAGTCGACACGTATGCAGCAGAATATGGAGAAGGAAATACGCTGGCAGTAAATGGATTATCGCATGCGTATGCCAGAGGCAGGGTGCTGAGCAGAAGCGGCAATACAGACGCGGTGAAGAGAACAAATTTTCTTTTATCTTCTTTCAGGAAAGAAGATGAGATGATAGAACTGGTTCTTACGTATCAGATGAAAATGCCGGTGGGAGGTGTGAGCATTCCATTTTTCTTTTTCCGGCAGCAGGGCTGTGTACGGGCGTGGACTGGCAGAAACGGTTCCGGAGGGAATGGTGAGACAGAAAATACAAAGACTGATGGGCAGAAAGTTTATGTAACGGAGCATGGAAAAGTTTACCATAAGGACAGAAACTGTACGCATATCCGGCTGTCTGTGCGACAGACAGACAAGAACCGTGTAAAAGAAGAGAGAAACCGTTACGGAGAAAAATATCATGCATGTGAAAAGTGCGGAAGGGCGGCAGGAAATACGATTTATGTGACCAGCGACGGAAACAGATACCATGGACTGCTGAGCTGTCCAGGGCTGAAGCGGACAGTGAGAGAAGTGGATGAAAATGATGTGAAGGATAAAAGACCGTGTTCAAAGTGCGGATAATGATGGATTAAAAACAGATCACTGCGTTGCCGTTTTTAAGTATTGACCGGTGGAAAATGGACAGGTGTGATGAAAAACGGAGAGAAGCAGTAGATGAAGGTAGGAGGAGAGATGAAGACGGAATTATTCTACTGGATTACAGCAATGGTATACCTTGGAATATGTACTGTGTCGGATATCCGGAGAAGAAAAGTAAGCTGGCTGTTTTCATTACTGTTCGGGACGGGATTATTCTGTATACACATGATCAGGCAGGATACGGCAGTGACAGAGTTTTTGTTTGGTATTCTGCCAGGGATTTTTCTGCTGGGTATTTCAGCTGTTACCGGAGAAACGATCGGATATGGAGATGGTTTGGCAGTGGCGGTGTGCGGGCTGGCACTGGGAGCAGAACCCGCGATCCGGATCCTTATGACGGCTCTGTTTCTGTCAGCGGGCTGGTCGCTGCTTCTTTTAGTGCTGCGGAAGGCGGGGAAAAAGGAGAGCTTTCCGTTTGTACCGTTTCTTTTGACGGCACAGATTGTCACACTGATGGTTTAACCGTATCAGGCAGGCAGCGAAAGCGGAGTGCGAATGTCTGCTTTACTTGCATCGACCTAAAATCAACAGGCCTGGGGAGAAGTGTAAATGGCTGTTTTGCGGATGGCGAAAAATGCAGGGCGTTCCTGGATAAGAGAAAAGAGGTGTTTAAGTGTGTTAGAGAAAAAAGAAATGTTGTATTACAGGATAAAGACGGATAAAAAGAGAACCATGCTGAAAGGAAGTTTTACGGTAGAAGCAGCTTTGCTGATGACTATTATTTTGCCGGTCCTGATTGCTTTGATTTATATCGGATTTTATGTGCATGACAGTGCGGTTATTCAGAGTGTGCTGTGTGAAACAGCGGCGATGGGAAGCAATCTTGAAGGGGATCCTGAGAGGGAGGCGCTTCTTGAAAAAAAGAAGGAAGAACTTTTAAAAGGCAGGCTGATAGTAGCACAGCAGGTCAGTGCGGAGCTGTCGGTTACGGACAGTAAGATTGTACTTAATAGTGACGGAACTTTTTGTTTTCCCGGAATGATCAGTCAGCTGGTAAACGGAGGTTCTTCCGATATACAAAAGAAATGTGAAAGAAAACTGTATCATCCGGCGGAAACTATCTGGAAGATCAGAGGCATCAAAACGCTGGCAGATACAGTGATGGGGTAAGCAATGGACGTCAGTTATCAGAGAAATCTTAATCATAATTATATGATTATGGAAAATGACAGAATTACAGGGGAAGAGTATACCATTCGTATGGTAGAGCAGAATCAGATTGCAGAGCTTTTGCCTTTTCAGGTTCGGAAAATAGATGGAAAGACGTATCTGTACTATGAGATTACATCGAGACAGTCAATACTTCAGTTTTACCATGGACGCGCGTTGCGCAGGCGAGATATTGCGCATCTATTGGAGGGAATACGGGCCGGATTGGAGAAGATGCATCAGTTTTTGCTGAGCAGTGAGGATTTGGTGCTGCTTCCGGAATTTGTATTTATGGATGTTGATACTATGCAGATTAAACTGAGTTATATGCCATATTCCGGTGAGTCTGGGGAGGGAGGACAGGAAACATTTCGACAGCTGGCAGAATATATCCTGAAAAATCTTGATCACAGTGAGCGGGGGGCAGTGGATCTGGGATATGAATTATACGCACAGGCTGCCAGAGAAAATTTTAGTCTTGAAGAACTGTGGAAAGAATTGCCGGATCAGGAAAATAGGATGGAAGATGGAGAAAAATACGGGGAAAAGAGATATCGGGAAGATGAAGCAAACGACAGCAGAAGAACTGTAAGGAAAACAGTGTTGGAGAAAGATGTCCGGGGAAAAGGCGGTTCGGGTCAGCACTGGAATGAGATGGAGGATAGAGAAGAAGCTGAAAGAAAATGGCGAAACAGCAAAGACAGATATCTGGATCTGGATGGCACAGAAGAATGGGAGAGGCAGGAGGAAAGAAAAAAGAGAAAGCATAGCAAAGAGAGAGGAATACAGAAAAATGAAAGCACAGGGCAGGAAGCGCAGAAAAGAAAAAACGGACAAGAACGAGGAACCGGAAACAACGGAAAAAAATACAGTCAGGATATCGGGAAAGGAAGGGAGCACGGAAAAGGCAGCATACTAAAAAATATATTGTTATGCGCAGCGGCCGCAACTGTGGGAGCTGCAGTTTTTGCTGCTGTTGTGTGGTTTGGAAAACTGGATTTGACACAGACAGGGGGTCTGGCGTTTCTGTGTCTGGCAGTGATATGGATCGGGTATAATGTCTGGAGTGGCAAAGGACAGAAAAAAAGGATATGGCCTGACGATGGAGAGGAAGAAGAGAATGAGGAAGAGGCATTTATGAGAGCTCTGATGTCTGAAGTATATGAGCAAGAAGAGAATGCCTGGGATTATGACAGAGAGAGAAAAGGTGCGGTAGCAGATGGAATGACTGGATACAGAGCAGGAAGAAAGGGGAATGATCTGTCGGATCGACCCCAAAAGCAGAACAGAATGACAGAACCAAAAGCGGATAATCCGTACCAGGAGGAAGAAATATACTGCGGAGAAACACAATGTCTCACAGAAGGTGAAAGTATGCGGCAGCTGCGGCTGATCAGTCAGGCGCCGGAGAAGTATCCGGATCTTGAAACCGATCAGGCGGATGCCGTACTGGGAAAAAAGAAAGATTGTTCAGATCTGTGGATACAGTCAGAAGCCGTGAGCAGAATGCATGCGCGAATAGAACAGAATGAGGAGGGATGTTTTTTTATTACGGATTTAAATTCTATGAATGGCACTTTTATAAATGGAGACAGGCTGAAACCAAACGAGCAGAGGGAAATTCGAAGTGGTGACAGAATAAGTATTGCAAATCATCATTATCGGGTAAAAATACGTGAGTTCTGAGGCAGGACACACATTGTCAGGTGGACAATGGTTTTGCGCCGATCGAAACGGTGTGTAAATGTAGAGGTGCGCAGAAGAAATATGTCATGCAAATGCATGACGCGCACCTCGTAGCAAGAATGCTGGGACATTCTTGAAAAAGAAAAAATGACGGGAAAAGCATAGAAGAAAAAAGAATGATCGAAGAAAATAACAGAAAAAAACAGAAGTAAAAAATATAAAAATGGTAATTCTTGACAAAAAATAATGGGAAGTTTACAATATTTTTAACAGTAAAGCACGCGAAAATAAGAGGTTCTTTGGTTTTACTGTAAACTTGTAAAAATTGCTTGAGGAGGACATGATAATGCCATTAGTAACTTCTGAAAAAATGTTGTTGGATGCACAGAAAAGAGGATATGCAGTAGGAGCCTTTAACTGTGAAAATATGGAAATGGTAAAAGCCATTATTGCAGCAGCTGAAGAACTGCGTGCGCCGTTGATGCTGCAGACAACGCCGTCTACAATCAAATATGGAACACTGGAGACTTTTGTAGCGATTGTTGTAGCTGAGGCAAAAAAGGCTACCGTTCCGGTGTGTCTGCACCTGGATCATGGCAGCAGTTTTGATCTTGCTATGCAGGCGATTCGTGCCGGTTATACTTCTGTGATGATTGATGGTTCAAAACTGGATTTTGAAGGAAATATTGAAGTCAGCAAACGTGTGGCTGATGTAGCGAAAGCAGTGGGGCTTCCCTGCGAGGCAGAGCTGGGTAAAGTTGGAGGAAAAGAAGATGATCTGGTTGCTGATGCGGATACCAACACGGATCCGATGGAGGCAAAGGAGTTTGTAGAACGGACAGGCATCACTTCTCTGGCGGTTGCTATTGGTACAGCTCATGGATTTTATGTGGGCACTCCGGTGCTGGATAAAGAACGTCTGTCTGAGATCCGGAAAGTAGTAGATATTCCGCTGGTTCTGCATGGAGCTTCCGGACTGAGCGATCAGGATGTGCGAGACTGTGTAAGCAGAGGTATCTGCAAGGTTAATTTTGCAACAGAGCTGCGTAAAGCATATACGGATGCCGGCAAGGCACTGATTGAGGAAAAGCCGGAGACATTTGATCCCAAAGCACTTGGCAAAGTAGGTATGGCAGCAGTGACCGCACTGGTAAAAGAACGTATGAAAGTTTGCGGCTGCGACGGCAAAGCGGACGGCATCGAATACTAACAGGGGACTGACAGAACAGGGGGCATTTTATTATGGCGGTGACAGATTTTGTAAAAGGATATCAGCATGTGGGGATTCCTACAAAAGACATGGATAAAACGATTGCGTTCTATACGGCTCTCGGCTTTAAGATCAAATGGGAAACCGATAATAATGGAAAAGTAGTATTTTTTGAATACGGCGATATTATTATTGAGACATACGAGAAGGAAGGCCATGTAGCGGGAGTGAGAGGTGCGATCGATCATCTTGCTCTGGAAGTAAGCGATATTGAAAAAGCCGAAGAAGAGGTAAAAAAGACAGGGTATCCAATCGTAGAGGGACCGGCATTTTTGCCGTTCTGGGAAAAGGGTATTAGATATATCTGTGTGCAGGGACCGAATGAAGAGATTATTGAGTTTCTGCAGAAATATTGATATTGGGGGAAAAAGACATGGCAGAAATTTTAATTATGGGGGAACTTCTTGTAGAAATCATGCGGCCGCATGAGGATATTCCGCTGTATGAGAGTGATTATTTCAGAGGGCCGTTCCCCAGCGGCGCACCGGGTATTTTTATCAGTACAGCCGCACGGCTGGGACATTCCACAGCGATTATCAGCGGTGTGGGAAAAGATGATTTTGGTGAAAATATTATGAGACGTCTGAAAAAGGATGGCGTGGATGTGAGCCGGGTTCTGGTAACAGATAAGGGCAATACGGGAGTTGCATTTGTGACTTATTTTGCGGACGGAGAACGGAAATTCCTGTTCTATATGGATAATTCTCCCTGCGTCATGGCAAAAGCGCCGGAGACGCTTGAAGGTCTGGAAGATACAAAATATATGCACATCATGGGCTGCTCTCTGATGTCAAATGTGGATTTTGCACACGAGATTGTTAAGACAATCCGGATGATGAAGAGTCAGGGGACAAAGATCAGTTTTGATCCGAATGTGCGGCTGGAAATGATGCGGGATCCCGTAGTGCTGAAAATTCTGCAGGAAGTATTTGAAAGTGCAAATATCTTGATGCCGGGAGTATCTGAGCTGAAAATGCTGGCAGGGGAGGAAGATCTGGATAAGGCAATTCAAAAAGTATTTGAGAATCCGAACCTTGAGATCCTTGTACTGAAGAACGGTTCTAAGGGCTCACAGATTTATACCAGAAACGGTCTTCAGGTAGAGATGGGAGTCTACAAGGTCGTTCAGGAAGATGCAACCGGTGCCGGGGACAGCTATGACGCGGCGTTTATCTGCGGACTGGCAGAAGGAAAGACCCTGGAAGAGTCGGCAAAGATGGGCGCAGCTGCAGGGGCATTGAATGCGGCGGCGTTCGGTCCCATGGAGGGCAAAATTTCCAGAGAAACAGTAGAAGAAATGATCCGAAAAAATTCATAAATTAAATTTGTCATACTTTGTCATAACAGAATTCATTTAGTTATGATAAAAAGGGATTCTAAAAAATAGAAATAGTTTGTAAACAACTCTGAATGTATAATGCATTTGGAGTTGTTTTATGATAAGATTTTTTATAAATAGTAAATAAAAGCATAGATAATAATCTTTTTATCACTATTGAAGTACTTATGAAAGGCAAGGTAATGAGGCAAGATTATATATTAATTGTTACTGACCTCATGAGATGTCACCGATTTGCCGTGTTGCTATCCGGCGAAATGTTTTCAATTTCAAAAAATAATTTTCGACCAGATGTCTTTCCTTGTAAAGCCACCAATCACAATGATGTTCAAACTTAGCTCCTCGACGGGATGGAATGGTCGGTTCTCCTCCGTGGTCGTAAATGTAATCTATCAATTGATTACTGTCGTATCCACGGTCTGCCAGAACCTTACTGCCATTCATTCGGATATGATTCAGCAAAAGGATTGCGTAATTGATATCATTACGTTGCCCTTCACTGATCATAAAATACACCGGATACCCATAGGCATCTACTACTGCATGGATTTTGGTACTGGCTCCTCCACGGCTATGTCCGATTTCATTTGTGAGCCCCCTTTTTTAGCACCTGCACTATGCTGGTGAGCCTGAACAATAGAAGCATCTATAGATAGTTCTTCCAGTTCGGCTTCCAGACTTAGAACGCGAAAAATATTATCCAGAATTCCGTCATCGATCCATTTGCGGAAACGACTATATACGGTTTGCCAGGATCCATAACGTTCTGGAAGATCGCGCCAGGGAGTACCACTGCGAGCCAGCCAGACCAATCCGTTAAGAATGGTGCGGTTATCTTTTCGTGGACGTCCCTGCTTCCCTGTATTTTCAGGAGGGAATAATGGTGCAATACGGTTCCATTCTTCATCGGTTAACTCATATCGCCTCAACATAGTGAACACCCCTTTTTTAATTTTATCATGAAAAAGGGAAACAAAATATTTGTTTTGTGCAATTTTTATTTTTCAAACACGCTCTAGTCTTCTTCAATATGGTTAAGACCCTGGGCAATAATTGTCCGGACGTGGTCATCGGCCAGAGAGTAGAAAATGGATTTTCCTTCCCGGCGGTTCTTGACCAGCTTGTTCTGTTTCAGTATTCGCAGCTGATGAGAGATAGCTGACTGAGTCATGTTCAGTGCCTGAGCCAGATCGCAGACACAGACTTCTGCTTCAAACAGAACGAAAAGGATCCGGATCCGGGTAGAATCCCCAAAGACTTTGAACAGTTCCGCCAGGTTATACAGCTCATCTTCCGGCGGCAGTTTTTCGTTTACAATATCTATCAGAGACTGATGCACTTCTGTGGTGTCACAGCACTCGATTCCGTTTTTTTCCATAACTATACCTGCTTTCTAAAGATTTTTTACGTTCAGTGCGCGGATCGCATTGAGAACAGCAATGACCATAACTCCTACATCAGCAAAGATGGCAACCCACATATTTGCAATGCCAAGGGCACCCAGGATCAGACAGATGATTTTGACACCGATGGCAAAATAAATATTTTCATATACAATCCGCAGACATTTCCGGGAAATACGGATTGCTTTGGCAATTTTCAGAGGATCATCATCCATCAGGACGATATCTGCCGCCTCGATTGCGGCGTCGGATCCCATAGCACCCATGGCGATACCGATATCGGCGCGGGAAAGTACAGGCGCATCATTAATGCCGTCTCCGGCAAAGGCCAGTGTCTCTTTATCTTTCTTCTCAGCCAGCAGTTTTTCTACCATGGAGACTTTGTCGGCAGGAAGCAACTCGCTGTACACTTCATTGATGCCAAGGTCTGCTGCAACAGCTTCTGCAACAGCTTTGGAGTCGCCGGTAAGCATTACCGTGCGCTTTACACCGGCTGCCTTCAAGGCAGAGATTGCTTCACGGGCGTGAGGCTTGATGACATCAGAGATCAGGATATGTCCCATATAGGAACCGTCAATCGCGATATGAACCAGTGTACCGACTTTGTGGCAGTCATGATATTCCACGCCGACTTTTTTCATCAGTTTGCTGTTGCCTGCAGCCACTTCTTTGCCGTCCACTTTGGCAATGACGCCATTTCCGCTGATTTCCTGTACATCTGTCACACGGGAGAGATCCAGCGGTTTGCCGTAGGCTTTCTGAAGACTCTTACTGATCGGGTGAGAAGAATGGCATTCTGCCAGCGCGGCATATTCCAGAAGTTCTTCCTCTGGAATGGGATTGTGGTGAACTCCGGTCACCTCAAATACACCCTGAGTCATGGTACCGGTCTTGTCAAAAACAACGCATTTAGTCTGGGAAAGTGTTTCAAGATAGTTGGAACCCTTTACCAGAACACCGGCATTGCTGGCACCTCCGATACCTGCAAAGAAACTCAGAGGAATGCTGATGACCAGTGCGCATGGGCAGCTGATAACAAGGAAGGTCAGCGCTCTTAAAATCCAGTCGCTCCATTCGGGAGAACTGCCCATGATCAGACGGATCAGAGGTGGAAGTACGGCCAGTGCTACGGCTCCGTAACATACGGCAGGCGTATAGTAATGAGCAAATTTGGTGATAAAGTTTTCGGAACGTGATTTTTTGGAACTGGAGTTTTCTACCAGGTCAAGGATCTTTGATACGGTAGATTCTCCGAACTCTTTTGTTGTGCGGATCTTAATCAGGCCGCTCATGTTGATGCAGCCGCTGATTACTTCATCGCCTGTGGTGGCTTCACGGGGAAGACTCTCACCGGTCAGTGCGCTGGTGTTCAGGGTAGTGCTTCCTTCTGTAATAATACCGTCGATGGGGATCTTTTCACCGGGCTGGACAACGATGATATCGCCTATGGCTACTTCATCCGGATCAACCTGCTCTAACTGTCCGTCTTTTTCAATGTTGGCGTAGTCAGGACGAATATCCATCAGATCGCTGATGTTGCGGCGGCTTTTGCCAACAGCGTAACTCTGGAACAGTTCACCGATCTGGTAGAAAAGCATAACGGCAACGCCTTCTTTGTAGTCACCGAGTACAATGGCTCCGATGGTAGCAACAGCCATCAGAAAGTTTTCATCAAAAACCTGATGATTGAGAATGCCTTTTCCGGCTTTTTTCAGAATATCATAACCAATGATGAAATAAGGGATCATGAATAATCCGAACTGCAGCCATCCTTCCAGAGGCAGGAGACTGAAGATGACCATGAGGACTGTGGAAATGATAATACGGATCAGCATTTTTTTCTGTTTCTTATTCAAAAAAATCACGCTCCTTTTCAAATCGAACACATGCGCAGCTTGCAGAAAGAAATTCTTCTTTCTTTCGGGTACATCAGATGTGAGATGACTCCCACCTTACAGCAAGAATGCCGGAGCATTCTTGAACGGAGACCATGCGGTAAACACGAGAAAGTATTGATGCAGAATGTGCAAGCGGTGTGGTTATCTCAGCTGCAGACGATGCTTTCATTGGGGCAGAATTATCAGTCGATCACTGCTTTGGATATGGAAGGGAAGGTCGTGGTCACTGAGATAAAAGCCGGTATCTGACAGGAATGCTGTACAGAACCGGCCGGAAGACTGTGGGATTATTACAGGAAAATTTCGCAGTCGTCTTCTACCTTCTTGCAGTTTTTCAGGACATCCTGCATAACAGTCTTGGGATCCTGACCATCTTCAAACTCAACAATCATTTTCAGAGTCATGAAGTTTACAGTGGCATCTTTTACACCGGCAGTTTTTTTAGCAGCTTCTTCCATTTTGTTTGCGCAGTTTGCACAGTCTACGTCGATTTTGTAAGTTTTTTTCATGATAAATAATTCCTTTCTTTATCTTGTTTATAAATTTTAAAATTTTCATATGAACAATTATTCATATATTTGATGGCTTTATTATAGCGCAAAAAAGGAAAAAGTCAATATATATTTTTAACTGAAGCGAGCAAGTAGCAAAGCAGCCTGCGAATATCCGCTTGACTGCAAAATTGATTTATATCCATGCAGGGATGTCTGCCAGGTTCACAGCTTGCGGGAATAAAAAGAAAAGACATAGAAGAAAGTTCCCACTTGTTAGGAAATAAGCAGGAACTTTCTTTAAATAAATATTAGAGTGTGTTTGAAAAAACATTTCCGCGATCTGCAAGCCCCACTTTGCGGTATATTTTGTCCTTATTCGGTTGACGTAGCCCCGCTACGCCGCCCTCATTCGGGCAAAATCTCCCACAAACTGGAACTCGCAGCTCACAAAAAGCCTTTTTCAAACACACTCTAGTGATTAGTGCGCCAGGCTGTACTTTTTAGCATAATCAGAAGAAAATGCTGACGACACAGCCTGCTCGCGCGGAATAAAACTGCGCTGTCCCAATTGTGCCCTGAGAGGAATACGGGGTATTCTATTTCAGGCTCATAAAATCGCTTTGACTGTATCTGTCTGCCATATCAAATGCGGTGATGGAGTTAGGCCGTACAAGATAAAGGGTATCGCCGATATAGAGTCCCCTGGTAGCAGAGTCATCTGTATAGAGGTCATACCAGTAAGAGGAAACAAGTTTGTCAGTTGTCGCTTCTTCTGTATCAGAAGAGCCGGCAGCGGTGTCTTTGCTGTCAGGGGTAGTATCCGTATCGGTTTCAGCAGTGGTAACCTGAGCCTGATAGCTGTTCTGTTCCAGGCTCTCATTGATCATATCGTTGTAAAAATCATAGATAAATTCTTTTACGAAACCTTTCTCCGGATCGTAGGAGAAGACCAGATAGCGGTTGTCACAGGCAAAACCAAGCAGATTTTTTTCCGGATCAATCAGGATTGATTTGTAGTTGTCCAGAGAGTCACACTGCGTAATACCGTCCAGTACCAGTTTATCGACTTCCGTCACATGTGCGGGATCAGAAATGTCAAACATGGACAGTTTCAGGCCCGTGCGAATTCCGGTGGAAGGATCTGCCTCATATCCCAGTCCGAGCAGTAAAGTATCGCTGTAAAAATGCAGGTAGGAAGAAAATCCTGTAATCTTGAGATCTCCTATGATCTGAGGATCCGCCGGATCGGACAGATCAACGGAAAACAGGGGATCTGTCTGGCGGAAGGTGACAAAATAACCGGTATTGCCAAGGAAGCGGGCGGAGCGGATCGTCTCATCAGGAGCCAGATCATGAATAGATCCTGTCATGTTCAGGTTTTCATCCAGGATATACAGTGCATTTGTCTCATTATAATTATCGTCATAACAGGTAGAAACCACACGCAGATATCCCTGGTACTCATTCATGGAGAAGGAGTCATTCAGATATCCATCCACATATCCGGCTGCTGCGCCGGTGATAGAACCATTTTCGTAATGAAGTTTCAGAAGGTTGGTGCGGGTAGTATTCTGGGACCAGTCTTCGTTGGCGATATAAATGTTTTCCTGGCTGATATAGTAGTTAGTAGCGGCAGAAACGACAGCCTTCTGATCCGCTGCCTGATCGGGCGTATCAAGGTTGACAGAAGATACAACCAGATACGAGGCAGTGTTGAGATAATCAGGAATATAAATATCGGAAGCGGACAGACTGCCCTGGCTGGTAAAGGGTACGATGGAGCTTCTGTCGTACGTATCGCGGATCATCGGGGAAAAACTGGTAAACAGATAAATATAATTTCCGTTTTTCCGTGACTGGGTATAGCTGCCTTCCTGGGTAAATGTGCCGGCCAGTGTCGGGCTTTTCCGGTCAGAAATATCGTACGTATAAAGGTGTGTGCGGTTGCCGGAGCGGGATGAAATCACATCTCCGTCTGTATCCATCTCTGAATAGTATTCCGAAGTAATCAGACTAAGCCGGTCGTCCTGTACATACAGTTCCTGGGGCTGTTCAGAGGCAGAAAGATCAGTGATGGAGGCAATTGTCATAGAGGAAGAGGATTTGTCCTTGGTATCGACAATTACCAGAGTTCCGCTGCGTTTCAGTACATAGATGTAACGGCCGTCTGTTTTGACCAGATCGCCTTCATCCACGCCCTGTTCCTGGATATTCGTTTCGGAATAATCAGGAGAGCTGTCTCCGGCATAATTGACCGCTGCGGCCTGGTCGCCGGCAGCGCTCTCAGCTATATTGTAGAGTGCAATTTCACCGTTTCTGGCACCGGTGTCTGCAGTTACATCATAGGTGTTTCCGCCAAATGCATCAAAGAGCGTTTGATAAATAGTCTCATAGCTGTCAGCCGGTTTCAGGGAAGATGCATCAGAAGAAGACGCATTGAGGTTAACAGAAGAGCCAGAAGTATCTTTGGTGTCAGGCTGAGTGTCAGCACTATCAGTTGCAGAGGACTGAGCCTGAGTTTCAGTGCCCGTGTCAGGTGCAGATGCTTCAGAAACAGAGAGTGTGTCAGAGAATGTGTCATCCGCAGCGGTTTCCAGGTCTGCGGCAGTTTCTGTTGAGGCTTCATCGGCCTCGGCATCAGCTGTATTCTGCAGCGTGACAGGCGCGGAAGGGACTTCAGTGAACAGTTCGTCAGCAGAAATGGTATCGCTTTCGGTTTCGGAAAGCAATGTGATGGAGGAAGAACCGGGATTGCCTGAATTCTGCATCAGTGTTTCTTCACCGGTCTTCTGACCGCTGATGCGTCCCGCCTGCCAGGAGACAGCGACAACGAGCGCACAGGCAGCGGCCATGCTGGCATATCTTAAAAATATGATTTTCCCGGATTTCTTAGGTGAGGGAGCAGAAGAAGCGCCCTGTTCCCGGCGCAGCATTTCTTCAATCCGATCGGGACTGAGAGATGCGGGCGGATTGATATTGCCCGAGGATTTTTTGAGCTGTTCAAACAGATCATTTTCGTTCATATTCATGAGGGAATACTCCTTTCCAGTGTGATGAATTTTCTGTAAAATAATTCATATAGCATAAATAGTACAAAATTAGATGTTTTAACCAGGTTGGGTAAGCCTTGTACTTTAATTATGAAAAGTAATAAACAATGGCTCACAGGAAAAGCATACATTTGTTCTTGAGTATTCTAATAATTGCAGAATAATTATTAGTTGGTGTTCAGCTCAGCTGTTCCTGCATTTTTTTCAGGGCGCGGCTCTGCCTGGAGCGGACGGTATTGTCGTTGAGCTTCATTAGTTCGCCGATCTCCCGGCTGGAGTACCCTGCAAAAAGATTCATGGACAGGATCAGCCTGTCTTCCGGATCCAGGGCAAAAAAGGCATTGCGCACATCGGCTTGTTCGCTCAGATCCGGAGTGCTGACTGCCAGTTCCTCGGGCAGTTCTGCCGTTTTGTCAATGTAAGATTTCAGTTTCATTTTGCATTTGTTAGTCAGGATTCGGAACATCCAGGCACGAAAGGCTTCTGGATGCTGCAGAGACTGGATCTGACGGAACGCGTCTACTACCGTGTCACTGACAGTATCTTCTGCATCGTGAACGTTCTTTAATGTATACAGAGCAAATCGATACAGATCCTGATAAATCATTTCGTACAGCCGGGCAAACGCGTGAGCATTTCCTGCTTTTGCCTGCCTGACCAGGTCTTCATTATATTCCATAGCATATCCTCCCTCGGAAATAGTCTGTGCCCGAAAACGGGTATCTAGATATGAGTACTCATAACCGCTGCTTTCCGGTTTCACAGATATAGTGTGAAAAGAAACAGAAACTGTTGCATTCAAAATAATATTTTATTTAACCGAATCAAGTAAGACCCCTGCTTCCATTGCGGAAAGCAATAGGCAGTGGGTGAGGGCTTGCCTGTATCAGAGAAAGTGCAGGCGCCTCCTGATAAAATGCGGAGCAGTGATTCGGTTACGGGCAAGTAGCAAAGCGGATTGCGAATGTCTGTTTGACATTTGTGGAAATTGCTCATGCAACCTGCAAGCCCAGGTTTATATTCAAGAATGATGAGGCATTCTTGATGCGGGGTGCGCGCCATGCATCTGCAGAGCTGGGAGTCATCTGACATTTGAGATGAAATGCAAGGACAGAAAAATTATAGTATCTATTAAGATATCCTGAAGAATAAAAGATACTACTGTTCAATTAGAAAAAGGGGTGGTAAAATAATATCAAGTTTACCCTCCGGTCCGGCGGGAGCGGGGAAGGTAATAACAGGAATAATAGGATATGTAAGGAGAAGAAGGATGGATTTTGTAACAGTAAGGGATTTATATCGCAATCGTGATGAATACCTGGGAAAGGAAATTACTGTGGGCGGATGGCTGCGCAGTATTCGTGATTCCAAGACATTTGGCTTCCTGGTACTTCATGATGGTACATTTTTTGAGACACTGCAGATTGTTTACGGCAATTCACTTGAGAATTTTGCAGAGATCTGCAAGCTGAACGTGGGTGCCGCTGTAATCGTAAGAGGAACACTTGTGGCTACACCGCAGGCAAAGCAGCCGTTTGAAATTCAGGCGGCAGAGGTGACCGTGGAGGGAACTTCCACACCGGAGTATCCCATGCAGAAAAAACGTCACAGCCTGGAATATCTGAGGACAGTGCCGCATCTGCGCCCCAGAACCAACACATTTCAGGCAGTGTTTAGAGTACGTTCGCTGGCAGCTTATGCGATTCACAAGTTTTTCCAGGAGAGAGGATTTGTGTACGTACATACGCCGCTGATTACCGGAAGCGACTGTGAGGGTGCGGGTGAGATGTTCCGCGTTACCACGCTGGATATGGAGAATGTACCCAAGGATAAAGAGGGCAAGGTAGATTACAGTCAGGACTTTTTTGGCAAGTCCACCAATCTGACTGTGAGCGGTCAGCTTGACTGCGAGACTTATGCGCAGGCATTCCGTAATGTGTATACATTCGGACCTACATTCCGTGCGGAAAATTCCAACACGACGCGTCATGCGGCTGAGTTCTGGATGATTGAGCCGGAGATTTCCTTTGCGGATCTGAAGGATGACATGATCCTGGCAGAGTCCATGCTGAAATTTGTGTTCCGCTATGTGCTGGAAAATGCGCCGGAAGAGATGAATTTCTTCAACTCTTTTGTGGACAAGGGACTGCTGGAGCGTCTGCACCATGTCATGGAGTCTGATTTCGGTCATGTGACATATACGGAAGCAATCGAGCTTCTCGAAAAGAATAATGATAAATTTGAGTACAAAGTTTCCTGGGGATGTGATCTTCAGACGGAGCATGAGCGTTACCTGACCGAGCAGATCTTTAAGAAACCGGTATTTGTCACCGATTATCCGAAGGAGATCAAGGCATTCTATATGAAGCTCAATCCGGACGGCAAGACCGTTGCCGCTATGGACTGTTTGGTTCCGGGTATCGGAGAGATCATCGGAGGCAGTCAGAGGGAAGAAAATTATGATCTGCTGGATGCAAGAATTAAAGAGCTGGGAATGAACCCTGAAGAATACAGCTACTATATGGATCTGAGAAAATACGGGACAACCAGACATGCAGGCTTTGGCCTGGGCTTTGAACGTCTGGTGATGTATCTGACCGGTATGGCCAACATCCGTGATGTGATTCCTTATCCCAGAACAGTCGGCAACTGCGAATAAAAACAGAAGAGACAGGGAGGAGACAGATTGTCCAGATACGAAGATAATGACCGCAGGAACAGGAAAAAGAAAAAAGGAAGTGCGGTAGGCACATTTATCACCTCATTTCTGCTGGTAATTGCGATTGGGGTCTTCTGTTATGCGGCCTACACACTGTACGGATATTATAAAGAATATAAGGTGGGGACGGATGAGTATGGCGCGCTGAATGACAAATATGTAAACAGCACGCCTGTGACGGAAGCTTCGACAGAGGAAGAGTCAACGTCACAGGGTACTCTTCTGACCAGAGTGGATGAACTGGAAGATCCGTCTACCGTGACTGTCAAAGTGGATGAGGCTGTCAAGGAGGATGCTGTGGAGGACGGAGAGAAAAAAACGCTTCCTCTTCTGGTCAACCCGATTAATTTCAAAGAACTGAATGCCATTAATGAGGATATCATTGGATGGATCCGGATCGGAGCGCTGGACCTGTCTTACCCGGTGGCTCAGGCGGCGGACAATGATTATTATCTGCACCGGACGTTTGAACGGGTCGATAATTTTGCGGGCTGTCTGTTCCTCAACTGTGAAAATACGAGATATTTTACAGATCAGAACAGCATTATTTACGGCCACAATATGAAGAACGGTTCCATGTTCGGAACGCTGAAGGAGTTTGAGAAACAGGAGACATACGACAAAAATCCGTATTTCTGGATTTTCACGCCGGAATTTATTTATCAGTACCGGATTTTTTCCTGTGCGGTGGTATATAAAGTAGGAGATCCTTACAGGATTCGTTTCTCCACAGAAGATTTTGAGAATTTCTTGCAGACTTGCAAGAGCAATTCAGAGGTCAATACGGGCAATGTGACGGTAACTGCATCAGACAGGATTGTGACGCTGTCTACCTGTACGGGAGATGACTCCACGAGACTGATTGTACAGGGCAAACTGGAGCAGATTTATCTGTCAAAATAAGTGGGTGAGTCCTGCCTATCGCTTATTGTTTTTGGCAACAGCAGTAAGAATATCGGGATCAAGACATTTCTGAATACGGGAAATGCACAGAATGATCTGCTGCGAAAAAGAGAATCCTGCTTGTCAGGGTTCTTTTTTTCATTATAATTTAAGAGGGTAGTGCATGTCCTGCCGGAGACCCTATCAGGTGGGGATTGGCTCCCGCCGCTGATACTGATTGGGGTCTCGCTATCTGCAGAGGCAGAACTCATCTCATATCAGACATACCGGGAAAGGAAGGATGATTATGGAAAGTCATATAAAGAAATTGCAGGAAATTGTAAATGCGAGCAACCGTACTGTGTTTTTTGGAGGGGCCGGAGTGTCCACCGAAAGCGGGATCCCGGATTTCCGCAGTGTGGACGGACTGTATCATATGAAATACGATTATCCGCCGGAAACTATTCTGAGTCATACCTTTTTTATGAGAAAGCCGGAGGAATTTTACCGTTTTTACCATGATAAAATGCTTTGCCTGGATGCAGAGCCGAATGCAGCCCACAAGAAGCTGGCTGAGATGGAGCAGAAGGGAAAACTGCAGGCGGTGATCACTCAGAATATTGACGGGCTTCACCAGAAGGCGGGCAGCAGACAGGTGCTTGAGCTGCACGGAAGTGTACATCGCAATTACTGCATGAAATGCGGCGCTTTCTATGATGCGGCTTATATCAAGGCTTCGGAAGGGATTCCCAGATGCGAAAAGTGCGGCGGAATGATCAAGCCGGATGTAGTGCTTTATGAGGAAGGGCTGGACAGTGATACGCTGCGGTCAGCGGTATCCTTTATTTCACAGGCGGAGGTGCTGATCATCGGCGGCACATCGCTGGCTGTGTACCCGGCAGCGGGGCTGATTGATTATTTCCGGGGCTCTCATCTGGTAGTGATTAATAAATCAGCGACGCCCAGAGACCGATCGGCAGATCTGCTGATCCAGGGAAGTATCGGAGAGGTGCTGGGAAGTCTGGAGATATATCAGATGTGAGATGACTTCCACCTCTGCAATCCTGCCGGGGCATTCTCGAGTCAGGAGTATTTAAGAGAAATAAAGAAGAATGGATACAGCAGAAGAGATAAGGAGCAGATATGGAGCAGAACGGACAGCGTATGATATATGAAGTGGGAGATATTGTAAAACTGAAGAAACCCCATCCCTGCGGGAGTCAGGAGTGGGAGATCCTGCGTGTGGGAGCTGATTTCCGGCTAAAATGTCTGGGATGCGGCCATCAGATTATGGTGGCCCGCAAACTGGTGGAGAAAAACACCAGAGGACTGCGAAAAGGCCGGGAGAATACAGGAGTGTAAAATACCGGTGGGAGTCAATTCCCCATCTGATATAGCCTCTGGCAAGGAGCACATTGTCCGGTGGACAATGGTTTTGCGCCGACCGGAACGGAGTGTAGGTC